>SCTT01000385.1 GCA_004322435.1 bacterium | reverse complement strand
CCGGCCTCCTCGGCGCGCCGGCCTGGGGGCTGCGCGGCCTCTCCCCGACGGCGGCGCAGGGCCTGGGCCAGGGCTTCTTGGCGCTGGGCCTCGTGGGCTCCGTGACCGTCGCGCTCCGCCTGGCCGCCGAGGCCGCGCCGGAGCGCCCGCGCGCCGCCGCGGCCCCCTGGGCCGTCCTCCTCGTCGGCCTGTACCTTGCCGGCGCCTGGGTGCTCACCCAGCCGATGGAGATGCGCGGGGTGCTCCTCGGATGAAGGCCCTGGCTTTGTCGGTCTTCTTGGCCGCGTCCGCGGCCGCGCACGAGGGCCCGCCCTACGCCATCTTCGTGGACCGCGCCCTCGGCCCCTACACGGTCTCTTTGTGGGGGGACCCGGATGTCGGCACCGGCACGTTCTTCGTGCTCTTCGACGGCCCGCCACAAGGCGACGGGACCGAGGTCCGGCTCGAGGTCTGGCCGGTCAGCGCCCGTCTGGCGCCGGCGTCGGCGCCCGCGGTCCGCGAGCCGCTGCGCTCGGGCCAGCGCTTCGTCTCGCGTCCCGTCTTCGACGCGGAGGAGCGCTGGAACGTCCGCGTCGTCTTGTCGGGGCCGCGGGGGATGGGCGAGGCGACGGAGGCCGTCGACGTCACGCCGCCGGACTTGGGCAAAAGCGGCCTGTGGTTCTTCGCCCTGCCGTTTCTCGGCGTGGGCGCGCTGTGGGCGAAGGCGCTCTTAACGCGCCGACGGTGAGCCCTTGCCGGGCTGGTAGATCGACAGGCGCCCGTCGGCCCCGCGCACCATCACGAGCTTGGTGTTCTCGAGGGAGACCGCCGTCGGCGCGCCTTCCGGCAGGGCCGTCTCGGCCACCGGCCATGCCTTAGACGACATCCCGGCCTCGTTGATGAAGAGCAGGCTCCGCGTCTCGGCCAGGCGGTCGGTCGCCGGGTCCACGTCGGTGCCGAAGAGCGCCCAGTACTCCTTGCCCTCGGCCTTGAAGACGAAGGACTCGCGCTTGACGGCGTCGAGGACGGCGCCCGTCTTGATGGCGTGCTTGGGCCCCGCGGTGCCCGGCTCGGGCGTGATGTTCAAGGTCGAGCCGCGCACGGGGGAGAAGATGTTGATCGAGACCTTGAAGCGGTAGGTCGTCTTGTCGTCGATCTTGACCACGACGCCGCTGCCGCGCAGTTCGTTTAAGTCCTTCAAGCGCCGCAGGACCAGGACGTCGCCGCGCTGGAAGGTCAGGTACTGGGCGTCGAACTTGGAGTCGGCCGCGATGCTCACGTTCCAGTCGAGGGCGCCCAGGCGCAGCGGCAAGAGGTCGCGGTGCGAGTCCAGGCGCTCCTTAAGAGGCATCACGCCCAAGAGCGGGCCCACGGCCTGTGGGAACGCTTCGAGCCGCGGGCGGCGGAGGGGGTTCTCGACCGGGCGGGCGGGGTCGAGCGGCGGGTCGGTGGGGTCGACGGGCCCGTCGCCGACGGCCACGCCGGGGGGGAGCTCGGGAGCCCCGACGGCGGGGTCTACCACCGGGATGAGGCCGCCGAAGGAGCGTTCGCCGGCGGCGCGCAGGGACTCGGGGGAGTCGGCGGCCGCGGCGGGCAGGGCCAAGGACAAGAGCAGGGCGAGGACGTTCATGAGTTTCCTCCGGCGGCGCGGTACGGGTCGTCGGCGAGCTCGATCATGTAGAGCGCGGGCTCGATGTTCTTCTGGAAGGTGGACTGCACGGCCCCGGCGCCGGGGTAGAAGCCGCCTTCCCACTGGCTCTTGGGGGTCAGCTCGAAGGTGAAGCAGAACACGCCCTTGCCCCAGGCCCAGTCGCAGGTGTCGCCGGTGGCGACGTAGAGCTCGCTCGACTGCTGGGGCTTGTAGCCGGTCCACTGCGCCATCTTCGCGGCCATCGTCTTGAAGGCCGAGAGCGCGCGGGTGTCCGGGATGGGCTCGTCGGCGCCGCCCCAGGGGTAGAGGATGAGCTCCGAGAAGGTGTGGTAGCTCACCATCATCTTGAGGTTCGGCAGGGCCGTGACGAAGTCGCGCACCGCGCGGCTCTCGGGCTCCGAGAAGGCCGAGGGGCCGTGGTAGGTGTCCGAGCCCGGCGAGTCCGAGGCGCCCTCGCCGCCGAAGCGGAAGTCGTAGTTGCGGTTCAAGTCCACGCCGGTGGAGCCGTCCGCGTTCTTGGCCATGTTCTTGCGGTGCCACTTGTAGTTGCCCGTCTCGACGTCGTACTCGGACCCGTCGGGGTTGACCAGGGGGACGATGTAGACGTCCCGGGTCTTTAAGAGCTTCTCGACGCGCGGCTCGCGGGCGTGCTCGACGAGCCAGCGCGCCAAGAGGAGCGGCACCTCGGTCGAGAGGTGCTCGCGGGCGTGGTGCGTGCCGAGGAAGGCCGCGGCGGGCTTGTTGCGCCCGGGGTAGCCGATGCGCAGGCCGGGGATGGCGCGGCCGCGGACGCTCGTGCCGATGGAGAAGGCCGAGACGAAGCCGGAGCCCGCCGAGGCCAGGCCCTGGAGCTCGCTGACGACCTCGCCGTAGTTGTGGTAGGTCGCGTCGGGCGGCGGGAAGTCCTCGGGCTTAAACGAGCGCAGGGGCTTCACGGAGGCGATGGGCAGGCCGGCTTCCTTTAAGCGCTGGAGGGTCGCCGAGTCGGCGGTGCCGCCGACGGCGGCGCCGTCCGAGGTGTCGATGGAGAGGCCCAGCTTCGAGGCCTGGGTGCGCTGGGCCTTGCTCTGCGCGCGCAGCACGACCCAGTAGTGCTCGTCGGCGGCGACGGCGCCCGGCTTGGGCTTGGGAGCGTCGGAACGAACGTGTTCAAGGAAGGCCTTAAACGAGCTCGTGGACTGCCCCTCGCCGCCGTCGAAGAGGGCCTCCCAGACGTCGTCGGCCCGCGCGCCGGTGGCGGCGAAGGCGCCCAGAAGCGCCGCGGCGCCCAACAAAGCCCAGCCGATGAGCCGGCTCTTCTTCACGGCCGGACCTGTTCCACGAGGGCCCGCGCGCCGCGCGCCAGATCGCCCGCGCGCCGCGCGCCGTCGGAGGCGCCGCGCTCGACGTCCCAGGCCTCGAAGTTGAAGCCCGCGCGGCGCAGGTCCATGCCCGCCCAGCGGCCCTCGCTCTCGAGCCAGCGGGCCTCGTTGTCGAAGTCGCGCGCGGCGCGCTCGAGCTGTTGGGCGGGGTCGACGTGCTGGGGGTCCTTGCCGGCCTCGCGCGTCAAGCGGTCGAGCTCGCGCTGGGCGTCGTCGCCGGTGCGCGTGAAGTCCTTCAAGTCCCAGACGAGGCGCTGGACGTCCTGACGCAGGAAGGGGTCCGAGTCGCGCCCGGGGTTGCCGGGGTTGCCCGGACGGCGCGGGTCGCCGGGGCGGCCGGGGAAGGGCGGCTGGGCCGTGGCGGCGCGGGAGGCGCGGCGGCGGACGTCCGAGATGCGGTCGCGCAGGCGGCGCGCGTCCCAAGTCAGGCGCTCGACGTCGCGGGCCAGGCGCTGGAGGTCCTGGGCCGTGCGGGCGTCCTTGGCCGAGACCTGCTCTTTGCGGGCCTCGAGGACGTTCAGGCGCACCGACTGGAGGAGGTTCTCGAAGGAGGGGACCGGGCCCGCGGAAGCGGGGACGGCGGCGAGGAGCGCGGCCAAGGCGAACAGTTGGGTCATGAGGCCTCCCTGTCCCAGGGGCTCTGCCCGGAGGACAGGGGTCCATGATAGGCCCAAAGGCCTATTCGAGTCAATCGCAAAACCGCCCAAAACGCGTCAAAAAAGACCCCCCCGTCCGCCGAGGACGGGGGGGCGTGATGGTGTCCTGTTCCTTAATAGGCGATGCCCTTGCGGGCCGCCTGGACCTTGAGGGTCTCGACCAGCTTCGCGTCGAAGGCGTCGCCCTTGGGGGCGGCGTTTTTCTTGCGCCAGGCGTCGCGCTCCTTGGCGACCGAGGCGATTTCGGCCTTGAGGGCCTCGCGCTCCCGGCGCGTAGCATCGAGGCGCGCCTTGCGCTCCTCGGGTGTCTTGCCGCGCAGGTCGGCGGGCAGCTCCGAATCCTTGAGCTTGCCCAAGTCCACGCGCTTGGACTCGACGGCGGCCAAGAGGTCCGAATCCGCCTCGAAGGCGGAGCCGCCCGAGCCGGCCTTAAAGGAAGCCCGTTCCGCGGCCGCCGAAGCCGGGGCCATCGCCATCATGCCGCGGGCCGCCGACAAGGACGCCACGGTGCTCTCGCGGCGCGCCCCGAAGGCCAAGGTCGTGCCGTCGAGCCGGGAGCCCAGTTCAGAGAGGCGCGCGTCGAAGGGCGTGCCCGAGTCGGCGACGCCGCCGTCGTGGGCGAGCGCCGCGTAGCGGCCCTCCCCGAGTCGCGCGACCCGCGTCCACTGCTCCTGGGTCTGGCCGCCCGAGCCGCACTGGATGGTGTTGACCACCACGCCCTTCTTGACCAGCGCCTGCACGACGGCGTCGAGCTTCGGGGCGTCGGCGTAGTCCTCGTGGGCCGGGGCGTCCCCGACGAGGTAGGCCACCTTGAACGTCTTGGGGTCCTTCGACCAGGAGACCTTCGCGCCGGCGTCGGCCAGGGCCTGGACGACGTGCTCGGGACCGTCGCCGCCGCCCTCGGGCCGCAGGGCCAAGAGCTGCGCGTACATCTTGTCTAAATCCTTGGTGAGGTCCGTCACCTGCGTGACGTAGGCGTCGCCCTTGTCGCGGAAGGCCACCAGGCCCATCCGGATCTCGGGCGTGGGCTTGCCCTTCGCGATCTCGTTGGCGATGCCCCAGACCTTGGTCTTGGCCGCCTCGAGGAGCCCGCCCATCGAGCTCGTGGTGTCGATGATGAAGACCACGTCCACCGCCGCCTTACCCTTCGGGGCTTCCTGCGCCCCCGCCGACTGCGCCAACACCGCCGCCAGACCCGCGACCCAGAGACCCTTCATGCCCCCTCCTTGCGCCATGGGGGTCTGACACCGCGGTTCGGGGGAAGTTCCGTTGGTCTCCCAGTTCCTGGGCTTTCCCGGGTGTCCGGCCGTCGCGTTCCAAGGCGGGTCCTGCCCGCGCGTCCGAGTCCTCCGTTCCCCCGGACCCGTGAACCTTGACGGTTCCCCCGCGACGAGCGCGGGGGCCCCCTCCCACGGGGTCGCTCCGGACTCGGACGCGCGGTCACCCGCCGTGACTCGTCGACGGCCTAGCCTGGATTACGTCGGAATCCGCCTGTCCGTCCCGCTGGGGTACTCGTTCTCCGTTGAATCAACCCAAGAAGGCGCTCGTGGTTCAGGACGACTATCCCCAGGGATAGTTGCAAGACCTCAAACGGGCTCGAGTGCCATCAAAACCAATCCGGTCCTTCGGGCGCCGGGCCGTCGAAAGCAAACGGCGGGTGGCCGCAGGGGCGCGCTCACAGCGACCCCGTGGGAGGGGGCCCCCGCGCCCGCTATTGGGAAGCCGTTGTTCGAAGCGGGCTCGGAGCGGGGGAACCGTCAGGTTCAAGGGTCCGGGGGAGCGGAGAGAGCGCCCCTGCGGACAGGACCCGCTCTCTGAACGGGACGGCCGCAGCGCATCAAAAATCCTGGAACCGGGAGCCCCTTGGTCTCTGGCGCGCGCGCCGCCCGGCGGGTAAACTCTGGCGTGATCTGCCCCCTCTGCCGCCGCCGCTCCGCCTCGGGGGCCGTCGCCTGCGAGGCCTGCGGCGTCGACTTCATGAAGTGGCTGCACCTGCAGGGGGGGAAGGCCTCCGTCCGCCGGAAGCCGCGCCGGAAGGAGTGGGCGCCGGCGCTCGCCCTCGGCGCGCTCGCCGCCCTGGCCCTCGTCGTCTGGCGGACGCGGGCCCCCGTCGTCCCCGCCCCCTCGACCCCCGCCGCCGCGTCGATGCGCGCCCCGGCGGCCGTCGACCCGCTCTCCGACATCCACGCGCGCTCGCTCGACGAGGGGCGCCTCTACGGGGTCGAGCTGATGCGCGGCGAGCTCGAGGCGAGCTTCGAGCGGGGCCGCCGGAGCGTCTCGGACGAGGGCCTGGCCGCCGTCGCCGCGCGGGTCGGCCTCGGACCGCCGCAGGAGTCGCCGCTGCGCGACGACGAGGCGGCCTTGATGGCCAAGTGCCGCAAGGGCGGCGTCTGGGCCTACGGCTCGCTGCCCCCGCGGCCGGAGGCGGGCGTCGAGTGCTGGGCGGCGGGGGAGGGCTACCCGCGCCGCTGGGTGCGCCAGCATTGGAGCCCCAAGCGCGGGCTCTGGAGCGCCTACGCGGAGCCCGACGCCGCGCGCGCGGCCCGGTTCGTGCTGGCGACGAATTTCTCCGAGGAACGCGAGCAGGACGCCCGGGCCGAGGCTTCGCGCGCCCTCACCCAGCCCGGGGCCGACCGGCATCTGGCCCTGCTGCGCTACTACGGGTTCCTCGCCGAGCGGGAAGGCGCGCTGGCCGCCCTGCGCGGGCTTTAAAAGGCGGCGCCCCGGCTTTCGGCCGGGGCGCCGGTACGTCCGGGGTGGCGTCGGCTTACTCTGCGACCTTGTAGACCGTCCCGCCGTACAACACGGTCACGTTCCCTCCGAGGGCGAAGAAGCGCCCGAGGGCCGGCTCGTCGGCCAGCAGCTTGAAGTACTCCTCGCTCAAGGCCTTCACGGACACGGTCTTGCGCCCGGCGTCGCCGTCGGCCTCGACGGCCCCGTCGGTCCAGACGCCGCCGCGCAGGTAGAAGGTCTTGCCGCCGGCCTGCCGGGTCTGGGCGACGCGCTCGCCGCGGGCCCGCATCTCGTCTTTGGCCTCGAGCTCCGCTTGGTCGAACGAGCCGCGCATCGCGGCCGCGGCCGACGGGGCCGCCGCCATCGGGGCGACGGACCCGGCCATGCCGCCCCCCAGCTTCTTTAAGTCGAAGAAGCGCGAGGCGTTCTGCGCCTTCCGGGACGCGACCGCACCCCCGGCGAAGCCGCTCGAGGCCGCCTCCATCGCCAGGGTGTCGGCCTCCCGGCGCATCATCTGCGCCGCCTGCGGCATCGCCATCCCCTCCTCGAGGACCAAATACGAGGTGTAGGGCGTGACGATGCCGTAGCGCTTGGCGATGCGGGTGATGGTCTCGATGACCTCGGGGTCCGCGCGGCCCGAGAGGCGGATGCCGTCGAGCTCCTCGGCCACCTTCATGTTCGCCCAGAGCTTGGGCAGGAAGGCGTTGCGCTCGGCGGTCTCCGGCAGCTCCACCGGGTACTCGAAGCGCGCGGCCTTGCTCCCGCTCTTCCCGGTGACGACGAGACGGCCCTTCCCACCGGACTTAAAACGCCCCATCACGAGGAGCTCCGAGCCGTAGAACAGGTCGCCGCCCGAGCGCGGCGTCACCTGCGAGACCTCCACGCCGTCCCATTCGAGGCGCACGTCGGTCAGCGCCGGCCGGGACACCTTCTGGTAGAGGCCCGAGACCTTGTGCTCGATGTCCTCGTTGGGCCGCACGTATTCGCGCGCCCCGCGGTTGGCCTCGGCCAGCTTGTCGAGGAGCAAGGTGTTCACGTCCTCGCCGACGCCGAAGGCGAAGATGCGGGCCTTGAGGTCCTTGTTCCTCTCCTGGGCGGCGCGCAGGATGGCCTGCACGTCGGTGGAGCCCACGGTGGGCAGGCCGTCGGTCATGAAGAACACCATCGGGACGTTCTCGCCGTTCCCTTTGAGCATCGGCAGCGCCTCGGTCAGCGCCCCTTCGATGTTGGTGCCGCCGGCGGCCTCGAGGGTGTCCACGTAGCGCAGCGCCCGGGCCACGTTCTCCTTGGTGGCGGGCACCAAAGAGCTCTCAAAGGAGCCGACGCCGGTGGCGAAGTCGACTAAGCCGAAGCGGTCCTTGGGGCCGAGGCTCTTGAGGCAATGGACGAGGGCCTTCTTGGCCTGCGCCATCTTGCCGCCCTCCTCCATCGAGCCCGAGCGGTCCACCACGAAGAGGACGTCCTTGGGGATGGCCGTGCCCGCCTCGTCGCGCTTGGGGGACAAGGTCAGCATGAACGTTCCCTCCTCGCCCGGCAGGCGGTGCGCGGTGAGGCCGGCCGCCAGCGGGTCCCGCGCGGTGGAGAAGAAGAAGTCCAGGTCCGTGAGCGTCCCGTCGGCCTTATAGGTGAGCACGGCGCTCTTGTCGCCGTCGCGCTTGACGACGGCGCCGCTCTGGGGCGAGTAGACGCTGCGCAGGGGCGCGTCGCTCAACAGGCGCAGCCGCACGGCCGCCCCCTTCGTGACGCTGCCCGTCATCGTAGCCGAACGCATCGGCACGGTCACCTGATAGAGGCCCCCCGAGGAGCGCACGGCCTGGCTCGCCACCAGGCGCACCGTCACGGTCGCCCGGGGCTCGATGGGGAAGACGCTGGCGCGCACCAGGCGCTCGCCGACGAGCTCCAAGAGGCCGGGGTCGCGCTGGGAGCGGACGATGTTCTCGTAGACCGTGCGGGCCTGGGCGGCGTCCAAGAGCTCGCCCTTCATCGTCTTGCCGCCCGAGGTCATCGTGAACCCCGAGAGGACCGTGTCGGCGGGGATGGGGATAAGGAGGACTCCTTCCAGGCGCCGGTCGGTGGGGTTGCGGAAGGCGATGTCGTAGGTGAGCTCGGCGCCGCCGGGGGCCACCGTGCCCTCCACGTTGTAGCCGGTCATCTCGAGCGGCGTGCCGTCCTCGGGGCGGGGCGGGACGGGGGTCGGCGTCGGCAGCGGGCGCGGCCCGGGGAGAGGACGGGGCGGGAGCGGGCGGGGCGGCATCGGGAGGATGGGCATCCCGGGCGCGATGGCCCGGAAGGGGTTGGGCATCCCGAGGGGCCAGGCGATGAGCTGCTGGGCCGAGGCCGGGGCGGCCTTGAAGGCCAGGGCGAGTGCGGCCAGGGCCAAAGTGCGCAGGATGTTCTTTTCCATGTTCCTCCGGGCCGCTCGGCCCTGGGGATGGGACACCGGGGGCCTGCGGAAGTTCCCGGAAAAGAAAAGCCCCCGCCTTTCGGCGGGGGCTTCCTTTATAAGGTCCTTCGGGTTACGAGCCGGACTTGGCCGCCGTCAGGGCCATGTCCAGGAAGTTCGAGACGGACTTCTTGGCGACGGCGTCGTAGGCCGCCGGGTCGATGTTGACGTCGGTGCGCTTCGCGCTCGAGGACGACCCCGTGCCGCCGGCCATCGCGGTCAGCAGGCCGATGGCCTTGGTGGCCACGGCCGCGACCTTGTCGCCGGTGGTGGTGGCGTCCTTGATCTCGGTGTAGAACTTCTCGTCGCTGGTGACCGGGAACTTGAGGCGCAGCTTCGAGAGCTTGGCCGGGGTGTAGCACTCCTTGTTGCCGAAGCGCTTGCCGCACTTGACGCCGTCTTTGGGGAGGATGGTCATGTCCCCGCTGACGGCGAAGAGCACCTTGCCCTTGACCTCGGCGGTGTCCTTCTTGAGCCACTTGCCGTGCCCGTCGCCTTCGAGCGAGCTGAAGTCGAGGGCGATGTTGACGCGCACCGCGTCGGCGCCGAGCTCGTCGACCAGGCCGGCCTCCATGAAGGTGGGGGCGCTGCCGCCGGCCTGCTTCATCGCCATCGCCAGGCCGCCGCCCGCGCCGATGTAGGCCGGGTTGAACACGGTGGAGCCCTTCGCAGCGTAGACCTTGTACTTGTTCTTGCCCACGCCGTATTCGAAGGGGCTGGCCTTGCCGTTGGCCGCGAGCTTGGCGAACTTCTCGTTGCCCGCCAGCGAGGCGCGGCTGACGACCTCGTAGCCGGCTCCCGCCAGACGCGCCTCGGCGTCGGCGCAGACCGAGTCGGCCAGGTTCTGGAGCTGCTCGTCGGTGATGCCCTTGAGGTAATAGATGGAGTAGACCTTCGACTCCACCCGGCCGCCGGTATTGTTGAGGAGCCCGGCCGTCGTGCCGGCGCTGGCGCCGGTCTGGTGCGCGACGAGGACGTTGCATTCGCTGATGAAGGCCTTCTTGTTCGTCAGCAGCATCGTGTTCTGGGCGCCGATGAAGGCGGACGCCTGGCTCTGAGGGGTGGCGTTCGCGTCATACGTCGGGACCTTGACCTGCTTCTGGAACGCCCAACAGCCGCTGAGCGAGACGCCCAGGGCGAGGGCGAAGAGTTTCTTGAGATGGGTCATGTGGGGTGATATCCTCCGTCAGCCCGCGGGCTGAGAGGCGCATTCTAGATAACATCCCGGGGGGGCACAATCCGTAAGTCTTGCTATCATGCGCCATGCGCGGCTTCCCCGGCGCCGGCGTCTCGGCGCTCCTCTCCGTCGCGGCCGCCGCGCTCTTCGGCTACTCCTACGGCGCGTCCTCCAACCACGCCTTCTGGCTGCCCGCCGTCCTCGAGCGCCTGACGCCCGGACTGTACGCCGGCGACCCGGCCGTGGCCGCGGCGCTGCGCGGACCGACTTTCTTCTACGACCTCCTGGCGGCGACGGCCAGGCTCCTGGGGACGGAGGCGGCCGCGCTGACGCTCTGGACCCTCTCGGCCGCCGCCGTCGGCGCCCTGGCCTGGGCGGCGGGGGCCCGGCGAGGCCTCCTCGCCGGCGCGCTCGCGGCGCTCTTCGTCGCGCTCTCGGGGGCCGTGCGCGCGGCTTCGCCCTGGGCGGGCGACCCGCTCCTCAAGGCTTTCGCCGACCACACCTCCGCCGCCTGGCCGTTCGTCTTGGGCGGGGCGGGTCTTTGGCTGTCGGGCCGCGCGGCGGCGGCCTGGGTCTGCGTGGGCGTGTCGGGCTTGCTGAACCCGCTGTGCGCGCTGCTCGGCGCGGGGTGGCTCTTGGCCGCCCAAGCCTGGGAGGAGCGCGCCGTGCCCGGCGTCCGGGCCTGGGGCGAGGCGGCGGCGGCGGGCCTGGCGGGCGCCCTGCTCTTGACCCTCCTCGGCCGGGGGGCGCGCCCCGACTTGGCGCTGGCTCTAGCGGCTTCGCCCAACACGTATCTGCCTTCGACGTGGCCCTGGGAGCGCTGGGTGCAGGCGGTCTCCTGGGCCGTCCTGTGGTGGTCGGCGGCGCGCGCCGCCGAAGACGGGGCGCGGCTGCGCGCTCTGACGGGGGCGGGGCTCCTCCTGGGTCTGGCCGGCCTGCTCGCCCCTTGGCTGGGCCCCCTCGCTTTTCTCCAGCCGCTGCGCCTCGACGCCCCGCTGTCTTGGCTGGGCGCCGTCGCCGCGGCGGCGGCCCTAGCGCCCCGCCTGACGGACCCGCGCCCGTCGGTGTGGCTGGCGGCCGCGGCCGCGGCCTTGGCGCTCGTCGCCCCGTTTCCCGGCCCGCTGCTCCCGGTCTTGGCGGCGGCCGTCCTCGCCGCTCGGACCGGGTCGTGGCGCCGCGGCGCGGCGGCGGTCCTCGGCCTTTACGGGCTGTTGGCTCCGCTGACCTCCCTCTTCTTTTTCATGCAGGCCCCGGTCTGGGCCTGCCTGGCGGTCCTGGTCCTTGGCGCTGCGGCCGCGCTCGCCCCCGAGGCTCCGGACGCCTGGCCGTCCTGGGTCCGCCCTTGCGTGGGCGCGGCGGCGCTTTCCTGGGGCCTCTATTCCCTGGCCCCGGCGGCGCGCCTGCCGTCCTGGCGCGAGGCCCCGTCGCCGCTCGAGTCGGCCGCGCGCGACACGCCGCCAAGCTCGCGCCTGGCCGCCTCGCCGGACCGCTCCGGCCTGCGGCTGCGCGGAAGACGGCCGGTCTGCGCCGAGTGGACCGACTTCAATCTGGGGCTCTTTGACCGGGCCGCCGCTCAGGCCTGGGCTGGGCGGATGGGGGAGCTCGGCGTCGACTGGGAGCGCCTGCCCGCGGAGCGGGCCAAGGCGGTCACCGAATGGGACCGGGCGTTCTTGCGCCGTCGGCGCGCGCCGCCGGCCGAGGGCGTCCCGGGCTGGACGAACGCCGAGCGCGCCTACGCCGACGCGAAGGCCTGCGGCGCGGCCTTCGCGGCCTTCGGCGGACAGCTCCTGCCTATTTGACCTGGACGAACTCGAAGGGCAGCGTCGACTTCGGCGCCACGACGACGTGATAGGGGTCTGAGGGCGCTTTGACGCCCTCGTCGGCGACCCGGTAGCGGATGACGAGGGTGCCGGCCTCTTCGCTCAAGGACACGACTTCGACCGAGCGGCGGTTCTCGGCGTCGTGCTTCGCGAAGACGGCCACGGCCATCTCCTTCTCGAAGTCCACCGCCGGCAGGGCCTCGGTCCGGCCGACGCGCTTCCACAAATCCGCCCAGTCCTCGGCCTTCGTCAGGACGGCGCCGCCGTCCGTGCCGGGGCCGCCCGTCGAGGCGGACCAGAAGCCGCGCGGCGTCAGCGGCTTGGCGGGCACCGCGGGCCCGGGCGCGGCGGGGGCGGCGGGAGGGGCGCCGGCCGACATATAGGAAGGGCGGCGCATCGGCGGCGGGTCGAAGGAGGCGGGTTCGTCGAAGCGGGCGCCCGCGGCGCCGCGCACCATCCCGATGCTGCCCTTCTCCGCGGGCTTGGCGGCGGCCTTGGCCTCGCCGACGGGCGAGGAACCGTCGGCGCCGCCGAGGATGCGCGGCGTCGCTCCGCCCAGCGCGATGACCGGACGCTTCTTGTTGTTGGCGTTCTGGTTGAGCGTCGTCAGGTGCCGCGTCATCGAGCGCATGTAGTCCATCGCCTCGTCTTTGGAGAGCGGCCGGTCGGGAAGGCCGTCGCCGACGGGGGGCGCCGAGGCGCCGGGAGGGACGATCTCCTGGATGCCCATGCGCCGCTTCTCGTCCTCGAGCTGGGCGACGAGCTGTTCGTTGCTCTTCGGGGCTCCGGCGCCGAGCGGCGCCCCCTCCGCCTTGAGCTTGGGCCGCGCGAAGGCGCCGCCGGCCCCGGCGGCGCCGGACTTGGCCAAGGACATCGGCTCGGCGCGCTCGCGGGAAGGGGCCAGGAGGTCGGACTGCGACGCGGCGGCGGCCGCGGGGGCCGCCTGCTGGAGCGAGGCGGCCTCCTCGCTCAGGCCCTTCCACTCGCCGCGCTGCACGGCGGCTTGCCGGGCGGACTCTACGTCGGCCTCGTCGGCGACGCCGACCCGCAAAGACGACTGGATGCCGGTGTCGGCGTCGGAGATGTCCGAGGAGCCCAGCATCGGCGGCGCCAGCCGGTAGCGCACCTCGTGGAAGAAGACCAGGCACACGAGCAGGCCGGTGGTCGCGAAGCCGGCGAAGCGCAGCGGCGAGAGCGCCGGCATCGTGAAGAGCGCCGGGGCGGCCTCGGCCTCGCGGCGGCGGCGCTCGAGGCGGGCCATGAAGCCGGTGGGCAGCTCGGCTTGGGGGAGGTCCGCGACCAGCTTCGAGACGGCCTTGAGCTCCGCGAACTCACGCCGGCAGGCGGCGCAGGAGGCGAGGTGCCCGTCGAGCATCGCGCGCTCGGAGGCGGGCGCCGAGGCGTCGGCGTGCGCGGACAAGAGCTCTTTGTCGGGATGCGCGCTCACAAGCCCTCCACGAAGCGGGACAGCTTGCTCTTGAGGACGGCCCGGGCCCGGAACAGGCGCGACTTGACCGTGCCTTCCGGCAAGGTCAACGCCTCTGAAATCTCGGTGTACGACATGCCCTTGATCTCCCTCAGCACGACCACGGCCCGGCTCTCCTCGTCTAAAGTCATCAGCGCCGCCTGCACCGCGTCCCCGACCTCCAAAGTCGCCAACCCCGCGTCGAGCGGGGCGTCCGCGGCCGCCGGCTCCGCCGTCGGCGCGTCCTCCCCGTCCTCGCCGGCCCCGAAGAGCGCCGCCAGCGGCAGCGTCTTCCAGAAGCCCCGGCGCTTCTCCGAGCGGACCCGGTTCTTCCAGGTGTTCATCGTCACCCGGTAGGCCCAGCTCGTCGCGGAGGAGTCTCCCCGGAACCCCGGCAGCGCCTTGAGGCAGCGCAGCAGGGCGTCCTGGGCCAGGTCCTCGGCGTCGGCCGGGTTCCCGGTCAGCCGCAGGGCCAGGTTGTAGACCGGCCGGGAGGCGTCCCGGAGGAACTCGTCTTCGCTCAGCCGGTTTGACACCGGTCCGGCGGGGGAGGTTCCCGTTATTTCTTGGTCCGGCACTCGGGGGTCTCCTCGTCGCGGACCATCGTGTAGTCGTCCTTGGTCATCAGGGGCGAGAGCGAGCGCCGGCCGCCCGAGAGGCCGGAGCCCGAGGGCTTGAGGAGGCCGTTGCGCACGGCGCTGTCGAGGGACTTCTCGAAGGAGTCGGCCAAGGAGTCCAGGCCCTGCGCGGCCTCGGCGATGCGCTTTTGGAGCTCGGCGTCGGGCTTGGGCGAGGCGGCGTAGCGCACCAGGTCCTGCGACAGGCGGGCCTTGAGGTCCTTCAAGGTGTCCTGCACCGAGCGCAGGCGCTCGAAGACGGCCAGGGCCTTGCGGCCATGGTCGCCCGTCAGGCGCAGCTTCCAGCAGCGGTACATCTTGGCGTTGAGCCCCAGCTCGATGACGCGCGCCGGGACCTGCACGGAGGCGGATTCGACGGCCTCCCAGGCGGGCATGTGCTCCTCGGCGCGGCGCAGCACGGGGTCGAAGGCGGGGTCGGCGGGGCCCGTGAGGCCGCGGCCCCCGCCGGCGGGGCTGGAGCCCGCCCAGAGCGGCAGCGCCAGGGCCAGGAGGAGCCGCAGCGGCATCAGAGCTCCTTGAGGAAGCCTTTCTCGGCCAGGCGCTTGAGCAGCAGGTCGAAGGAGTGCGCCAGGTCCTTGAACTCGTCGGCGTCGCGCAGGTGGAAGGCGGCCTTGAGCGGCTCCCCCTTCTCGAGCTTCTCGATGTCGGTCTTGAAGCGGTGGATGGGGCCGGCGAGGCGCTGGGAGATCGGAAGAGC
>SCTT01000384.1 GCA_004322435.1 bacterium | reverse complement strand
GGGTCTCGGGGATGAGCTGGCACTCGAACCAGGCCCGCCCGACGCGCGAGACGGTCAGGCTCACGCCGTCGACGGTGACCGAGCCTTTGAGCGCGACCACCGGGACGAGGGCCTTCGGCAGCGCGACGCGCAGGCGGGCGAAACCCTCGGGCAGGGACTCCTTCTCGAGGAGGCGCGCCGCGGCGTCCACGTGGCCCGAGACCATGTGTCCGCCGATCTCGGCGCCGAGGCGCAGCGGGCGCTCGAGGTTCACGCGGTCGCCGGCGCCCAGCGCCTTGAGGTTCGTCAGACCGTCGGTCTCGGGGCTCACGTCGAAGCTCAGCACGGCGCCGGGGCGGCCGACGACCGTCAGGCAGACCCCGTTGACGGCGACGCTGGCGCCGCGGGGGACGCGGCCCAGGCGCGCCGAGACCTTGAGCTCGCGGCCCTTGCGCGACACCACGGTGCCCGTCCTCTCGACGATGCCGGTGAACATCAGCGCCTCACGCGTCCCGTGACGAGGATGTCCGGCCCCACGCGGCGCTGGGTCAGCCCGACGAGGTCGAGCGACTCCTTGAGCCTCCGGCCTCGGCCCTCGTAGAAAGAGCGTCCCGCCCCGCCGGTGAGCCGGGGCGCCAGGAAGAGCCGCACTTCGTCGACGAGGCCGGCGTCCAGGAAGCTCGAGTGGACCGCGCTGCCGCCTTCGACGAAGAGGCGTCCGACGCCGCGGCGCGCGAGCGCCTTGAGGAGCGCGCGGGGGGCGAAGCGGCCGCGCGGGGCCGGCAGCACGAGGGTGTCGGCTCCCGCGGGGAGCGTCCGCGGGCGGGGGGAGACGACGAGCGTCCGGCCGGGGGTGCGGAAGAGCCGGGCGCGGGAGCGGACGCGGCCGCGCGCGTCGAGGACGACCTTGAGGTGCCGGGAGCCCGGGGCGCTCAGGCGCGGGTCGTCGGCCAGCACGGTGCCGGAGCCGACGAGGACGGCGTCGTGGTCTGCGCGCATCTTCCGGGCGAGCGTCCGCGCGGCGGACGAGGTCAGCCACTTGGACTTCCCGCGGGCGTCCTCGATGCGGCCGTCGAGCGTCGCCGCCGCCTTCAAGGTCACCCAGGGACGCCCTTCGCGGGCGTAGACCTCGAAGGCCCGGTTCAGGTCGGCGGCTTCGGCGGCCAGCACGCCCAGACGCACCGACGCGCGGGCGCGGCGCAGGAGGGCCAGGCCGCGGCCGCGCACGCGCGGGTTCGGGTCGGGGATCCCGACGACCACGCGGCGCACGCCGGCGCGGGCCAGGGCCTCGGCGCAGGCGGGGGTCCGCTTGCCGGCGTAGCGGGCGCAGGGCTCGAGGTTCACGTACGCCGTGGACCCCCGGGCCCGGGCGCCCGCGGCGGCCAAGGCCTGAGGTTCGGCGTGCGGGCCGCCGGCGCGGCGGTGCCAGCCTTCGCCGACGACGCGGCCGCCCTTGACCAGGACGCAGCCGACCATCGGGTTCGGGCTCACGCCGCGGCCCCGGGCGGCCAGAGCCAGCGCGCGGCGCATGAAGCGCTCGTCGGCGCTCATGCCAGCACCGCCGTCTTGGGCAGCGCGCGCTCGGCGTTCTCCGCGAAGTAGCGCGGGACGTCGGCCAAGGGGATGGCTCCCTCGACGAGGCCCTTCGGGGACACGGCGCCCGAAGCCAGCAGGTCCAAAGCCGCCTTGAAGTAGGCCGGGGTGTGGTGGAAGACGCCGGAGAGGGTCAGGCCCTCGTAGTGGATGCGGTGGGCGTCGAGCGAGACCTCGGTCCCCTGCGCGCAGCCCCCGAACAGGCACGCGCGGCCGCCCTTGCGGGTCATCGCGACGGCGGACTTCCAGGTCTCGGGGAGCCCGACGGCCTCGAAGACGGCGTCCCCGCCGCGCCCGGAGCTCAGGGCCTTCACGGCCTTGACCGGGTCGCCGTCCTCGGAGCCGACGACGGCCTCGGCGCCCAGGGCCAGCGCCGCGTCGAGGGGCGGGCGGCTGCGGCCCACGACGACGACGCGCGCGCCGCGGGCCTTCAAGGCCGCGACGAGGAGGCGGGCCATCACGCCCGCCCCGACGACGACCGCGGTCTCGCCCTTCGCCACGCGGACGGCCTCGACCCCGTGGAGCGCGCAGGCCAGAGGTTCGGAGAGCGCGGCGGCCTCGAAAGAGAGGGAGTCCGGGATGGGCCAGAGGTTGTGGCGGACGATGTTCGCGGGCACCAGGTCGAAGTCGGCGTAGGCGCCGTTGTGGAGCTTCAGGCGCTCGCAGAGGAAGTTCTGGCCGCGGTCGCAGTAGAAGCAGCCGTCGCAGGGGGCCGAGTTGCCGACGACCACCCGCGTGCCGGGCTTGAAGCGGCCGACGCCGGGGCCGGCCTCCTCGATGACGCCGGCCAGCTCGTGTCCGAACCCGGAGGGGTACTCCCCCAAGAGGACCTTGTGTCCGCGCCGGAACGCCTTGAAGTCCGTGCCGCAGGTCAGCGCCGCGCCGCGCCGCACGAGCACCTCGCCGGGTCCGGGCACGGGGCGGGGGACCTCCGAGAGCCGGATGTCGCGCGGCCCGTGGAAGATGACCGCCCGCATGGCGCTAATGGGCGGCGCCGTACTTCCGGGGGATGATCATCGCCTTGACGGTCTCGCGGCCGCGCACCTGGCGCAGCGCCTCGTCGAGGCCGTCCAAGGGGAAGGTGCTCTTCGTGAAGGGCGAGAGGTCCACCTCGCCGGCGACGATCATGCGGTGGGCTTCCTTGAGGTCCTCGAGGGCGGGCGAGTAGCTCGTGAGGACGGAGATCTCGCGGTGGTAGAGCTGGTCGAGGTCGAGCTGGGCCGGCGGCTGCTTCGCGAAGCCGGCGAAGAGGTTCACGATGCCGCCGTCGCGGACCCAGGTCAGGCGCGAGGGGATGAGGCTCGCCGGGCCGGCCGTGACGATGAGGACGTCGGCGCCGCGGCCGGTCGTCAGCTGGCTGATGACGGCCTCGGTGCGGTTCTCGCGGCCGGTGTAGCCGTGCTCGAGGCCGAGCTTGGAGGCCTGCTTCACGCGCGCGGGGTCCGTGTCGAGGCCGACGACGGTGACGCCCTTCTTCATCAGGGCCAAGGTCGTCAGGAGGCCGATGAAGCCCAGGCCCACGACGACGGCGGTGTCGCCCTCGCGCAGGTCCACGCGGCGGATGTTGCGCAGCACGCAGGCCAGGGGCTCCGTGAGGGCGCCCTGGGAGTACTGGACCTTCGTGGGGAGCTTGAACATCACGTTCTCGACGTGGCGGGCGGAGACGCGGACGTACTCCGCGAAGCCGCCGGGGTCGAGGTTCGTCTGCTTGAACTCGCGGCACATCGAGGGGGAGGACTTGCGGCAGTAGTGGCAGTCGCCGCAGGGGACGTGGTGGGCGACGACGACGCGGTCGCCGACCTTGAAGCCCTTGACGCCGGGGCCGACGAGCTCGATGCGGCCGGCGACCTCGTGCCCGAGGGGCACGTCGCGGCCTTTCAAGTCCGAGTCGATCTTGAGGATGTCGGAGCCGCAGAGGCCGCAGACCTCGACGGCGACTAGGACCTCCCCGTCCGAGACCACAGGGACAGGGAGCTCGGTGAACACGACTTTGTTCTGGCCTTCGTATCTAAGGGCTTTCATCGTAAAGAGCTAACGGAACTCTACATAAATCGAAGGTCCCGTGCTATAAGGGCCGCTCGCCGGAGGTTGATGGGGAAATTTCAGAAGCCTTGCAATGAGCGTTTCTTGCTCACTGCGAGGTAGCCGCGCAGCGCGTCTAGGATGTTTTTGCGGGCCTCTTTGATGGTCTCTCCCTGCGAGACGCATCCCGGGAGGGAAGGAATCGAAGCGGTGTACCCACCGCCGGGTTGGAGTTCAAAATGGAATTTCAAGAGACCTTCGGAACGTCGAGGCCGTTCTTGATGCGGATGGTAATCCAGCCATTCAGCACGGCGGCGAGCTTCTTTCGACAGGCTCCCCGCGTCTTTCCCGTCGCCCAGACTCCGCGCAGGCCTGGAATCTCGGCGTAGTAGGGCTCTTCGTCCTCGATTTTCTCGAAGCGAGCTTTGGACAACGCGTCCTGAATCTCATTTACCGGCATCTACATGGGAGTATAACGGGACAGGGACAATCCTGCCAGGCGGCTGGCGCCGACGGTCAGTCTGGGCGAGCGAGAGTCTGGACGACCTTGAGGATGGCGGCGCGGCGCTTGGGGGAGGCGTCACGGACGAGTTCGGTGATGCGGCGGACGGAGGGGTCGTCGACTGGCTTGGGGTGCGGGGCACTCAGGAGAAGCTCGTGAATGGGAATTCGAAGCGCCTTTGCGAGGCGGTCCAGCGTATGAAGTTGCATCTGGCGTTTACCGCGTTCCAAGTTCGAGAAATGGCTGGGGCCGATTTCGATCTTGGAGGCTAGAAAGTCCTGCGTGAGGCCTCGAGCCTTTCGCTCCTCGCGAACGCGCCGTCCCACGAGAGAGTAAATATCGTCGACGACTTTGCCGGCCATCGGGCCATTGTAAGGAAGGGCCGAGGGCGCGACCATAGCCCAATAGGCACATGCTGTTAATGGCTATTAGAAAGATTTGGTACATTGCGGCCAGGCAAGTCGCGCCATGGCATTGCATCCAGAATTCCCGGACTCTCCATATGCACCGCTGATTCCGGACCACCGGTGGTTTCCAGCCGACGAGGCTCTGCGTAGCACCGCCTACGACAAGCTCCTCCCGCCCCTGGTCGCGAATGTCCGTCGTGAGGTCTATGCATGGCGCACTGCGGGGTATGCCGGCGCATCCCTCACGTCGATTGCCCTCTTGAGATGGTGGTTCGAGACTGACCATATGGTCGAGGGTGGAGATCGGACTCTCTCCCCGTTTCGTTACTACTCGTCGCAGCGCGAGGCAGTTGAGACGATCATCTGGCTCCATGACGTCAAGCACGTGAAGGACAAATTTGACCTGCTGCGGTTTGATGCGACGCGCGCTGTGTCCGCCGGGATGTTCGACGAAGAGTGGCCTCGTTACGTAGTGAAGATGGCGACCGGATCCGGAAAGACAAAGGTGATGTCCCTCCTTATCGCCTGGAGTTATTTCCACCGGCTTTATGAGCCTGACTCCAGCCTCTCCAGGAATTTTCTGGTCACAGCGCCGAACATCATCGTCCTTGACCGACTGCGCGCGGACTTCGACGGGCTAAAGATATTTTTCAACGACCCCGTTCTCCCAGTCAATGGATTCGAAGGGCGCAATTGGAGCGACGACTTTCAGGTGACGCTCCACATTCAAGACGACGTGCGGGTCGTGCGCGAGACCGGCAACATCTTCCTCACCAATATCCACCGGGTGTTTCTCGGCAATTCGACGGACGCGTCGCTGGAGGATGGCGACCTGCGGGACTACTTCCTGGCGCCTTTCGGGGCCAAGCCGGTGGGGAGGACGACGGATAGCCAGGCGGACTTGGGCGAACTCGTCCGAGAAGTGGGCGAGCTCGCTGTCTTTAACGACGAAGGACACCACTTTCACGATGCACGCATGGCCGGTTTCAAGGCAATCCAGGATATCCACCATCGGATGCTTCAGGCGGATGGGCGCCTCGCAATTCAGGTCGACGTCACTGCGACACCACGTCACGACAACGGGAGCATCTTCGTCCAGACGGTCTCGGACTACCCATTGGTCGAGGCGATTCACCAGAACGTGGTCAAGCACCCGATTCTGCCTGACGCGGCCAGTAGGGCAAAGCTTGCGGAGCGTAAGAGCGCGATCTTTAGCGAGCGCTATGCAGATTACCTCGCCCTAGGCATCGAAGAGTGGCGCAAGAGCTATGCCGAGCATGAAAAGCTCGGGAAGAAGGCCGTTCTATTCGTCATGGTCGACGACACCAAGAACTGCGACGAGGTCGGCGAATACCTCCGAAAGGTCTGCCCTGAGCTCAAGGACGGCGTTCTGGTCATCCACACCAAGAACAACGGCGAGATTTCCGAGGCCGCGTCAGGCAAGAGCAAGGAAGAACTCGAAAAGCTGCGCGAGGCCGCGAATTCAATCGACAGTCTGAAGAGCCCGTGCAAGGCGATCGTCTCTGTCCTGATGCTGAAGGAAGGCTGGGACGTCCGAAATGTGACCACTATCGTCGGCCTGCGCGCGTACAAAGCGCAGAGCAACATCCTCCCAGAGCAGGCTCTTGGGCGTGGGCTGCGCCGGATGTATTTCGGCTCCAATATTCGCGAGACCG
Organism: bacterium; assembly: GCA_004322435.1. Taxonomy (GTDB): domain Bacteria; phylum Elusimicrobiota; class Elusimicrobia; order UBA1565; family UBA1565; genus SCTT01. The sequence continues at coordinate 2,481 of SCTT01000384.1, read as the reverse complement.
TCTCGGTGATGGGTACGCCCAAGTTCATGGAGTTCGTCGAATCCATCCAGTCGGAGGGGGTCACGTTCGAGCACGTCCCGATGGGAGGGGGGGCGACGCGGCAGGACGCCCTCGTGGTGGAGGTGGACGCGCAGAACCCGGAAAAGGACCTCGAGAAGCTCGACATCCCATTGCCGAAGCTCACGCGCCGCTACCACCGCGACTACAAGGATCTCGATTCGTTGGACCCTGCGGCGTTAGGGAACAAAAAGTTGCCAGTGAAGCCGTTTTCTTCGGAAGAGACTCGAGAAATCGTTTTCAAAACGATGCTCAACGGCGAGGTACACCATACGGTCGTCCTCGACGGTTCCGGGCCTGGTGACTATCGCGCTGTCATCGGTTTCTTCGCCCGCCAGCTCCTCCAAGACCTGCGTCTCGTGGGCGGCTACGACGTCCTTTACGGCAAGATAAAGGCCTTTCTCCGCGAACACCTGTTTGAGAAGTCTCCAGTGGACCTGGAAGACCCGGTTATTCTCCGTAACCTCTCCGAAGTAGAGGTCAACAAGGTCCTCTACGACTCGTTTAAGGCGGCCCTGAATGCCCTGACGATTCAAGAGACCGGCACAACGCGAGTCGAGGACATGATTCGTTTGCGCCAGACTCGTCCCTTCCGCACAGAACACCGTCCTTTCCTGGCCGCAAAGAAGTCCATCTTCACCAAGACCGTGGGGGAGGCTCACTCGGGCGGTTTCGAATTATCCTTCGCGGCATTTCTGGAATCGGCGCCCGATGTGGCGGCCTTCGCGAAGAACTATTTTGCGGTCGGCTTTAAACTTGACTACGTCCGTGAGAATGGCGATCTCTCGAGCTACACCCCTGACTTCATCGTTCGGACTGCGGACAAGACGGTTTGGATTATCGAGACCAAGGGGCGAGAGGAACTCGATCTTCCCCAGAAGATGGCGCGGTTGGCGCAGTGGTGTGGCGATGCTACCGCTGCGGGTGCTGCGGATGGCCATGCAATCTATCGGTATGTGTACGTCGACCAAGCGGGATTCACGCAGCATCCGCCACGGAATTTCGCCGCCCTTGCGGCCAGCTTCAGCGAGTACCAAGCCTCCTGACCATGGCTCGCGCTCATCCCGACGCGTACGAGTTGTCCGACGGTGAGAAACGGGACCTCGTTAAGCTCATAAGCGAAGGGAAGCCGCTGCCCGAGAAGTACCGTTTCATCCTATTCCAGGACAGACGCGAAGTCGAGTTGGTTTGGAGTGGGAAATCCCGCGAGGTCACCAACGTAGTCCTGCCCTTCCAGACCTTGGAGCACATCGATGAGCCTCGCAAGGAGAGGGCCGATGAGGAAGAGTTGGCCCTCAATATGAGCGGGCGTCAAATCGCGGGATGGACAAATAAACTCATTTGGGGTGACAACAAGCTCATCCTGTCATCGTTGAGGTCTGGCGCCGTCCGACATCAAATCCAAGAGGCTGGCGGCCTCAAGTTGATTTATATCGATCCCCCTTTCGACGTGGGGGCGGATTTTTCGATGGACGTCGAGATCGGAGGAGAAACCTTCCACAAACAGCCTAACCTCCTGGAACAAATCGCCTACCGCGACACATGGGGTCGCGGTGCCGATTCCTTTAACGCCATGCTATATGAGCGTCTTATTCTCATGCGCGACCTTCTCGCCAGTGATGGATCCATATACGTCCATTGCGACTGGCGCGTGAGTGCCTATCTAAAGCTGGCGCTTGATGAGGTTTTTGGGCGAGACAGTTTCCAGAGGGAGATCATTTGGCGAATCGGATGGATCTCTGGATACAAATCGACCGCCTTGAATTGGATCCGCAATCACGACACGATTTACTTCTATACCAAGGATCCAGACAAGTTCACTTTCAACAAGGAATACATCCCTTACCCCCAGGGATATGTGCGTCGTGACGGCAATCCCCCAACAGGGCGTGGCTACCCGGTCGAGGATACGTGGAACTGTTCGGAATTGGATTCTTTGGATTCGATTCAAATCAAGAGCTTTTCATCGGAGAAAACCGGTTACGCCACTCAGAAAAACGAGGCATTGGCCGCCCGCATCATTGCCGCGAGCAGCAACCCCGGAGACCTTGTGGCAGACTTTTTCTGTGGCAGCGGGACCGTCGCGGCCGCTGCTGAGAAAATGGGGAGAAAGTGGATTGCGACGGACCTCGGCAAATTCGGAATCCATACTACGCGAAAGCGACTCATTAGCGTGCAACGAGCCCTTAAGGCCGAGGGTAAGGCGTTCCGCGCATTTGAAGTCCTAAATCTTGGACGTTACGAAAGGCAAGCTTACCTCAATGTCTCAAACCGTCTTTCCTCAAAGAAAAAGGCTGCTGCCTTGGCTCGGAAAGAGGAGGAATTCCGCGCGCTGATCCTTCGTGCCTATCGGGCTGAGCCGATTGAGAGTAACGGGTTCTTTCATGGCAAGAATGCGGGTCGCCTTGTAGTCGTCGGACCAAT
>SCTT01000383.1 GCA_004322435.1 bacterium | reverse complement strand
CCAGGTACTGAGATGTTTCACTTCCCTGGGTTGTCTTCGCCGTGCTATCTCAAGGCCCGAAGGCCAAGCCTTTACACGGAGATGTGAACGGTTTCCCGATTCGGAGATCCACGGATCGAAGCCTTTGTGCGGCTCCCCGTGGCTTATCGCAGCTTATCACGTCCTTCATCGGCTTTTGGCGCCAAGGCATCCACCACATGCACTTTGTAGCTTTACCTCATTCTTAATTCAGACCCGCGGCTATTGAAACGTCTTACGCGGATCCAAAGCTAACTTCAATGCTTGCGCGATTCGACTATACTTGTGCCTTGCTCTCAAATATTGCGTCCATCCAGGACCTGTCGCGCGGCGCGGCCCCGAGGGGACTTATGCGCGAACGCCGTCGTCTTGGATTCAAATTTTCAAAGTACTAAAAATCGGTTGTCGCCTTTCTTGGACCCGAGCGGGATCGAACCGCTGACCTCCTGCTTGCAAAGCAGGCGCTCTCCCAGCTGAGCTACGGGCCCTCCCAACGCCTTGAAAAGACATGGGCCCGGGAGGATTTGAACCTCCGACCCCACGCTTATCAAGCGTGTGCTCTAACCAGCTGAGCTACGAGCCCGAAAGGTTCCAGGTATTGCGAGCCAATGAGCACTCATTGTGGCTTGCTGCCTCCGCAAAATCCGGAGTCAGTGCCAAGAGGGGCGACTTTCTTTCCGCCCCCGTGAGGAGACAAAAAAGAAGTATAGGAGGTGATCCAGCCGCACGTTCCCGTACGGCTACCTTGTTACGACTTCACCCCAATCACCAATCACAACTTGGGCCCCTTGCGGAGACTTCTGTTGCAATTAGCTTTCGTGGTGTGACGGGCGGTGTGTACAAGGCCCGGGAACGTATTCACCGCAGCCTGCTGATCTGCGATTACTAGCGATTCCAACTTCACGTGGGCGAATTGCAGCCCACGATCCGAACTGAGGCGTACTTTAGGGATTTGCTCCACCTTGCGGTCTTGCATCCCTCTGTATACGCCATTGTAGCACGTGTGTAGCCCTAGACATAAAGGCCATGATGACTTGACGTCGTCCCCACCTTCCTCCACGTTGTCCGCGGCAGTCTCCTGAGAGTCCTCCCTTGCGGGTAGCAACACAGGACAGGGGTTGCGCTCGTTGCGGGACTTAACCCAACATCTCACGACACGAGCTGACGACAGCCATGCAGCACCTCTGCCAGCTCCCTTGCGGGTCGCCCCTCCTTTCAAAGGGACTACTACTGGCGGTTCAAGCCTAGGTAAGGTTCTTCGCGTAGCGTCGAATTAAACCACATGCTCCACCGCTTGTGCGGGCCCCCGTCAATTCCTTTGAGTTTTAACCTTGCGGCCGTACTCCCCAGGCGGATAACTTAATGCGTTAGCGACGGCGCGGGAGGGGTCGATACCTCCCACACCTAGTTATCATCGTTTAAGGCTAGGATTACCAGGGTATCTAATCCTGTTTACTACCCTAGCTTTCGTGTCTCAGCGTCAGTAAAGGCCCAGGAACCCGCTTTCGCCACCGGTGTTCCTCCAGATATCTACGCATTTCACCGCTACACCTGGAATTCCGGTTCCCCCTACCTCACTCAAGACCCCCAGTCTTCGCCGACCCCTCCCAGTTGAGCCGGGAGATTTCACGACGAACTTAAGGATCCGCCTACACACGCTTTACGCCTAGTAATTCCGAGTAACGCTTGCCCCATATGTCTTACCGCGGCTGCTGGCACATATTTAGCCGGGGCTTATTCACACGGTACCGTCAGTCCCTTGCGGGGTTTCGTCCCATGTAAAAGAGGTTTACAATCCTCAGACCTTCATCCCTCACGCGGCGTTGCTGGATCAGGCTTTCGCCCATTGTCCAAAATTCCCCACTGCTGCCTCCCGTAGGAGTGAGGCCCGTGTCTCAGTGCCTCCGTGCCCGTCCGCCCTTTCAGGCCAGGTACCCGTCATAGCCTTGGTGGGCCGTTACCCCGCCAACTAGCTGATAGGCCGCAAGATCGTCCTAGAGCGAAAAACCTTTCATCATCGATAGATGCCGACCGATGATCGTATGGGGTATTAGCCAATCTTTCGACTGGTTGTTCCCCACTCCAGGGTGGATTTCTTACGTGTTACTCACTCGTCTGCCACTAGCTTACTTGATGTAATCGCATAAACTCGTTCGACTTGCATGTGTTATGCACGCCGCCAGCGTTAACTCTGAGCCAGGATCAAACTCTCCATTAAAAACGTTCGCTCTTCCCGGGCTTTTAAGGGCCCGTTCCGGCAAATTGGTTTTCAATGACGAGGTGGCGCTTATAGCGCCCACACCGTCTTATTGATTTCCTTACCCTCAACATCTCGATTACGTCCGAGTGTCAAAGAGTGCTCATTCGCTCGCAACAACCGATTGTCAAAGTTCGAAACCAGGCTTCGCGTTCCCGTTCGGGGCCGATTAGTGGTCGGCTCGCCGGCGCTGGTGCGCCGCTTGCGGCCAGCTCTGCTTCTCTGTCCGCACACCGAATTTAGCACATCGTGCTTTCGGTGTCAACTAAAATTTTTTAAGAGCGAAAGAGGCCCTCATCTTGTCTCGCGACTCGCGTCCGCGAGCAAGGCCCTGGGGCCACCGCGCGTGAGTGACTCTGTCTCTCACAACGCTTTGAAATTTTGACATAGAAGCGCGCGCATGTCAAGCGTTATTTTTCTCGTCGAGAAACGGGGAAAAAACGACGGCGAAAAAACGTCTGATGCCCCCATGAGCGCCGCGCTGCGGGGCCGTCGCGGAGTCGCACACACACGCGATCCGCGACGGCCCCTCCGCGCGGCGAACGATGAGAGCAAGAGAAAAATTCCGGCGCGTTGTGCGCATCGCGCTGCTCGCGCTACCGGACACCTGGAATGCGGGCTCGGCTGCGGATGGAGGAATAGGCCGTTTCCTGGGGAGGCCCCGGACTGGGGCAAAACGAGGGTGCCCCCCTCCTATATATAGGAGGGCCTATAAGTTATCCACAGCACGAACAATTTTAAGATAAGTATTTAAAATTAACGATTATTTAAAAAAACAGCTTCCGCTGGCGGAAAAGAGGGCTTTGGCGTAAAATGGAGGGGATGCCGAGGTGTTTTCCCCCTGTCCTAGGGCGCAGACCAAAGGTCCTTATCCTCGGCTCGATGCCGGGGGTGGCGTCGCTGCGCCGGAGGCAGTACTACGCGCATCCGCAAAACCAGTTCTGGCGCCTCGTCGGGGACGCGCTCGGAGAAGAGCTCGCGACCCTGAGCTACCGCCGACGGCTCGCCGTCCTCAAGCGCCGCGGCGTCGCGCTTTGGGATACCGTCGCCGAGTGCGTCCGGCCGGGCAGCCTCGACGCGCGCATCCGGCGGGAGCGGCCCAACGACGTGGCGGGGCTCGTGCGGAGGCTGGGCGTGCGGGCGGTGCTTCTTAACGGCGGCAAGGCCCGGCAGATGTTCCTCCGCCACGCCGCCGCGGGCCTGCCCGCCGGCGTCTATGTCGCGGCGCTCCCGTCGAGCAGCCCGGCGGCTGCGGCGATCAGCTACGCACGAAAGGCTCGGCGGTGGCGGCAGGCTTTCTCCCGCGCCTGGCGACGCCCGAGCGGATAGCCTTCGACGCGGCCGCTGTCGTACCATAATTCCACCATGAGAACCTTCCTGCTCGCCTTCGCCCTGATCCTCCCCGTGCCGTCCTCCGCGCGGCCTCCGGGCCACGTCCGCTACACGACGCTGACCGTCACGGCGCCTTCGGGCGGCGGGCGCATCGTCGGCGAGAACATCGACTGCGGCGAGGGGCGGACGCAGTGCGAGGCCCAGGTCAACGTCTACGGGTCCGCGCTTCTACACCGCTTCCCGGCCGACGGGTCGGCGTTCCTCGGCTGGTCGGGCGACTGCGCGGGGACCGGCAACACCTGCAGCGTCCTCATGCAGGACCGCCCGCGGAAGGTCTCGGCCGCCTTCCAGACCGTGACCGTCTCGGTCCGCCCGTCCGAGGGGTTCTACGTGATGGGCTGGAACCGGGCGGACTTCGACGCGCGGAACTTCGCCGCGAAGGTCGTCGACTGCGGCTACGACGGCTTCCAGACGAAGGTCGTCGGCGCGCTGTGCGCGCCGAAGGTGCTCAAGGGCACGACCCTCGTCATGCAGAAGACGGCCGGGCAGGTGTCCGAGAACTACGCCCGCTCGTGGTGGACCGGGGCCTGCGCCGAGTCCGGCAACGGCACGGCCTGCGAGCTGACGCCGACGGCGGACGTCTCGGCCGCCGTCATCTACGCGGGCCAAATCAAGATCGCGCCGCCGCAGAACGGGAAGATCTCGGCCTTGGGCCACACCTGTCCCGGCGACTGCACGTTCCTCTTCGACCGCAACGTGGTCACTAGCGGCCTCACCTTCACCGCCGCGCCGGACCCCGGCTACGCGGTCGACTGGAGCCGCGCCCCGTGCACCCGGGTCGACGGCAACGTCTGCGGCCTGGCCACCGCCGACGACACGTCGCTGACGGCCGCGTTCAAGAAGCTCTAGCCGGGCCGGCCGGCCCCGGAGCGGGCTATGGGCGCCCTCCGGAGGATGATGGACGCCCCCCTGTAACGCCCGCCCCGCGCCGGACACTCATCGGCATGGGACTCTGGCTGGCGGCGGGGCTGTTGGCGGGGACGGCGGCGGCGGCCGGACCCGCCGTCGTGCGGTCCGGTCCGGGGCGCGCCTTGCTCCTCGAGCTCTTCACCTCGGAGGGCTGCTCCTCCTGCCCCGACGCCGACGCCTGGCTGGGTACGCTCGCAGGCCAGCCCGGCCTGTGGACGGCCTTCGTGCCGGTGGGCTTTCACGTCACCTACTGGGACCGGCTCGGCTGGCCGGACCCCTGGGGAGCCAAGGCCTACACCGAGCGCCAGCGCCGGCACTCGAACCGGTGGGGCTCTTGGCGGGTCTACACGCCGGGGTTCGTGACGAGCGGGGAGGAAGGCCGGCCCGACAGGCTCCCGGCGGCGCCGGGGCCGAAGGTCGGGATGCTCGAAGCGCGGACCGCGGGTCGGCGCGTCGCCGTCTCATTCACGCCGGAACCCGGGACGCCGCGCGCCTCGCGGGCGTTCGCGGCGGCGCTGGGGATGGGAG
>SCTT01000382.1 GCA_004322435.1 bacterium | reverse complement strand
TGGGGCGGGCGTGCCCGCCCCAGCGGTGCCGCAGCCAGGCGCCGCGCGGGTCGCGGGCGAGCGCCGCTTCGACCCGCCGGACCTCGGCGCGGACGGCGGCGCTCACCGGGTCCTCGGCGCGCGCCGTCCGCGCGCGGTGTCCGGGGGCGCCTCGAGCGGCGCGTCGATCCAGGCGGCGTCCAAAGGGCTCATCGCGGCGGCGCGGTCCGCGAACCCCGGGCCCCGCCGGGCCGGCGGGCCCAGCGCGCCGACGAAGCGCCCGAAGTACTTGCGCTGGGCGGGCAGGTCCCAGTGCGGGTGCCCGCTGACGAGGTATGTGAACGCGAGCTTCGCGTAGCGGTTGCCCGCGGCGTCGAGCAGCCGGTGCGCCCGCCAGAAGTACTCCGAACGGTGGCGGTTGCCGTCGTAGAAGTACTTGGTGAACTCGCGCAGGTCGTCGAAGCGGTGGCCGTGGACGACGTCGTAGTGCGCGAAGAGCGCCGCCTGGCGCTCCGGCCGGGCGAGCGCCGCCAGCGCGCAGTCGGCGGCGAGCTCCGCCGAGTGCATCGCTAGGGTCACGCCGTAGGACAAGAGCGGGTCGATGAAGGCCGCGGCGTCCCCCAAGAGGAGGAAGTTCTTCCCGCTGAAGCGCCGCGCGCGGTACGACCAGTCGCGCTCGACGCGCACCGGCTCGACCCGCCGCGCGCGCTCAAGGCGCCCCGACACGATGGGGGCCAGGGCCAGGCGGCGGTCGAGAAAGCCCTCTAGCCCCGCCCGCGCCTCGGCGGCGCGCGACAGCGCCGTCACCGCGCCCACGCTGACCCGCCCCCCCGAGAGCGGGATGAACCAGACCCAGCCGTCGCGGGTGTTCTCGATGAAGATGTGGTTGCGGCGCTTGCCGGCGAAGAGGCGCGCGCCCTCGTAGTACGAATAGGCCGCCATGTGGCGCAGCTGCGGGTCGTACTCCCGCCAGCGCAGCCCCGAGGCCAGGAGCCCGGCCTGGCCGCTGGCGTCGAGGTAGAGCTTCGCGCGGACCGTCGACTCGCGGCCGTCGGCCCCCCGCGCCTTGAGCGAGCGCACCGCGCCGCCCGACCACGACACGCGCGTGACCGCGGTCTCCTGGCGCACGACCGCGCCGCGCCGGCGCGCGCGCTCGAGGAGCAGCGCGTCGAAGCGCGAGCGCTCGACATGGTAGGCCGAGACCTCGTCGCGCAGCACCGCCCCCGGGGGCCCCTCGGAGAGGTCGGCGAAGGTGATGGACCACGGCCGCTTGGAGGCCCCCCACCGGTAGGACCCGCCCGTCTTGACGAAATAGCCCCCCCGCTTGAGCTCTCCCGCGACGCCCAGCCTGCGGTAGAGCGGCGCCAGGCCGGGCAAGAGGGACTCGCCGATGTGGTGGCGCGGGAAGCGGGCGCGCTCGAGGACCAGCACGCGCGCGCCCCCGCGGGCGAGGAGGTTGGCCGCGGTGCTGCCGGCCGGCCCGCCGCCCACGACGACCGCGTCCCAGACGCGAGCGCCCGCGCGCCTCACCGGGCCCTCCTCAGGGCGCTGTCGACGACGCCGGTGCCGGGGTTGAGGATCCCGTCGGGGTCGCACAGTGCCTTGACCGCGCGCAGCACGCCCGCGTAGGCCGGGTCGAGGCGCCCGTCGAGGGCGGCGCGCCAGACGGTGCCGGCCCGGTACGGGACGCCGAGCGGCCCGACCCGAGCGCGCAGCGCGCGCTCGAGCTCGGCGCTGCGGGCCTCCACGGCCTCGCCGGCGGGGAAGCTCCAGCCGAAGAGGGCCGCGCAGCCGTAGGCGTTCAAGTAGACGCGCAAGAACCCCTCGGGGCTCGCGACCCCGCCGACGCGGCCGCGCAGCTCGGAGAGCCACAGGCCGTAGAGGGTCCCGATGTTCGTGTGCGGGACCTGCAAGGACACCCCGCGCCAGTTCTCCTTGCCGGCGGGGCGCTCGCCCCAGCGCGGGCCGGCTTCCTTGCGCTCCGGCGCGGGCAGGCCGCGGCGGGAGAACTCGGCGGCGACGCGCTCCGCGCGCGCGGCGAGGCCGGGTTCGTCCTCGGCGGAGAGCTCCACGAGGACCTCCTCGCCGCGCATCGTGACCCAGCTCTCGAGGAGCACGCGCTCGACGCCCGCGGCGCCGCGCAGGCCGCGCGCCGCCTCGGCCAGGCGCTTGAAGCCGTCCGGGGAGGAGGGCACCCGCGCGGACCAGAGGCCGCGCGCGGGCTTCGGGCGCGCGCGCACGAGGACCTCGGTGACGACGCCCAAGGTCCCTTCAGAGGCGAGGAAGAGGCCCGTCGGGTCCGGCAGGCCCTCGCGCGCGAAGGCGGGCAGGCCGGCCAGGACCGAGGAGGCGCCGGTGCGCAGCACCTCGCCGGTGCCCAGCACGACCTCGAGGCCCACGAGCTGCCCCGAGGCCGCCCCCGCGTACTGGCCCAGGCCCGCCACGGTGTCGTTGGCGGCCAAGGTCGCCACCACCGCGTCGCCGAAGCCGTCCGGCGCGGCCGCGAGCGTCAGCCCTTTCTTGCCGAGGGCCGCGTCGAGGGCGGCGACCGACAGGCCCGCCTGCGCGCGCGCGACGCCTTCCAAGGGGTCCACGGCCAGGAGCTTGGCCATCCCGCGCATGTCGAGCGCGACGCGGCCCGTGACCCGCGTCGAGGCCCAGAAGCTGGTCAGCGCGCCGCAGGGCGTCAGCGGGGTCTTCGTGCGGCGCGCCCACAGCACCAGCTTGCGGACGTCCTCGGTGGAGGCGGGCCGGACGACGGCCAGCGCGCGGCCGAGGTCGTGGCCCGCGAAGTCGCGCGAGACGCGGTTGAAGTCCTTGGGCGCCGCGCTCACCTTCTTGGGGCCGAGGAGCTTGGCCAGGTCCTTGGGCGCGTTCATCCGGGCCTCTGGGGGTCGTTCAAGTCGGTCCAGCCGAGCGAAGGCTTGCCGAAGTAGACCTCGATCTTGGGCCCTTCCGCGCCCACGTAGTCGAGGAACTGGCCGGCGGCGCAGGGCTTGAGGTCCATGAAGAAGTCCTTGAGCGGGCCGGGTTTGGCGGCGCGCGCTATGGACTCGACCGTCGTGCCCTCGCGCACCGAGCGCCGGTCCAGATACGGCAGGTACACCTTGCGCGTGTCCTTGAAGGGCTCGCCTTCGGCCTTGCGGCGGAGGACCAGGTACTCGGCGGGCCACAGCCGCCGGGGCATCGCGAAGAAGGGGCGCGCCGAGGCATAGCGCCTGAGGCGCTCGGGGGTCACCGCGGCGGAGTGATAGAGCTTGAACCGCGACGGCTGGCCCGGCCGGAAGTCGTAGCCCACGGCGAAGAGGCGGTCGAGGCCCAAGGTCTTCACGAGCTTGTCCTTGGGCACGCCCAGCCCGCGCCCGATGGCGCCGGCGATGCGCGCGCAGTCGGGCTCGCAGTAGATGCTCACCTCCTCGAAGCGCCCCGACGCCACGTCCCACTCGACCGAGGCGACGGGGTAGAACTCGTGGGCGCCGTGCGCCCAGGCCCGGTCGTACATCGCGTCGAGCGGGGCGGCGTCCAGCTTCCAGCGCGCGAAGAGCTCCTGCAGGTCC
>SCTT01000381.1 GCA_004322435.1 bacterium | reverse complement strand
GTTGAGCATGTCGGACTGGCGCAAGAACCGCGCGCGCTTGCCGGACATCGGGGTCATCAGGTGGCGCTGGTTGGCGCGCTCGTGCTTGAACTTGCCGGAGGCGGTGCGCTTGAAGCGCTTCTTCGCGCCGCTGTGGCTCTTGAGTTTGGGCATACGTTTCTCCTGTATCGAATCCGGGGGGCCTAGCGCCGGGGCGCGAGGGTCATCGACAGCCGGTTGCGGTCCGGAGTCGGCTGCTGCTCGACGGAGGCCAACGGCGAGAGCCTCTCCTCGACGGACTTCAAAAGCTGGAACCCGAGGTCCTTGTGCTGGTTCTGGCGGCCGCGGAAGACGACCGTGAAGCGCACCTTGTCGTGCTCCTTCAGGAACTCCTCGGCGTGCTTGATCTTGACCTCGAGGTCGTGGGAGCCGATGACGGGCGAGAAGCGGACCTCTTTGAGGAGGCCGGACTTCTGGTGCTTGCGCGCCTCGCGCTCCTTCTTCTCCTGCTCGTACTTGAACTTGCTGAACAGGAGCATCTTGCAGACGGGGGGCTGCGCCATCGGCGCGACCTCGACGAGGTCGAGGCCCTTCGCGCGGGCGAGCGCCAGACCCTCGGAGGGGGTCTTGATGCCGAGCTGCTCGCCGGCGTCGCCGATCAGACGGATCTGGGGGACGCGGATCTGCTCGTTGATGCGGGTCGTGATCTTGGGGCCCGGCATCGGGTAACGGGACTTGCTCGGATAAGCCATCAGACGGCCAATATATCAATTGCCCGGCGAGGGAATCAAGGAGGTCGGGGCGGGCTACGGCGCGCGGGGCTTGCCGCGGCGCTCGAGGCCGGCGGCGGTCAGGACCTTCTGGAGGAAGGCCTGCTTCGTGAAGGGCTTGAGGATGTAGTCCACCGCGCCGCGCGAGAGCGCCTGCTTGGCGGCCTCGGTGTGGCCGGAGAGGATGAGGACGGGCGGGCGCTTCTCGGGGGCCAGGCGGTTCACGCGGTCGAGCACCTCGAGGCCGTTCATGTCGGGCAGCAGGATGTCGAGGACCAGGAGGTCGAAGCGGCGGTGGCTGATGAGCTCGAGGGCCTCCTCGCCGCGCAGCGTGGTCGTCAGCTCGACGTTCTCGGAGAAGCCCGACAGGAAGAGGCGCACGATCTCGACGATGTCCTCGTTGTCCTCGACGACCAGGAGGCGCTTCTTGCCGGCCTTCGAGGGCTGCTCGACGATCAGGTGCGGCGTGTCGGGCTCGGCGAGGTTGAGAGCGATGGTGGCCACGGAGCCGCGGCCGGAGCCCTCGGACTCGATCCACAGACGGCCGCCGTGCAGGCCCACGGTCTGCTTGGCCAAGGTCAGGCCGAGGCCCAGACCCGAGATCTCGCGGGTCAGCTCGGAGTCCGAATGGCCGAACGCCTCGAAGAGATGGGGGATCAGCTCGGGCGGGATGCCGCGGCCGCGGTCGGTGACGCGCAGCCACGCCTCGCGCCCGGCGTTGACGGACAGCGCGAGCGTCACCACGCCGCCGTCGGGGGAGAACTTGTAGGCGTTCGAAAGGAGGTTGGCGAGCGCGTCCTTGAGCTTGGACGGGTCGATGAGCGACCAGACGCCCGACTCGGGGCCGTCGAGCTCGAGGCGCACGCCGCGCGCCGCGGCGTCGGGGGGCGGGGGCGGGGCGGCTTCCCGGACGAACTTGCCCAGGTCCGTCGGGCGCAGCAGGACCTCCTGGGTGGCGAAGGTCGTCTCCTTGAAGGCCAGCAGGCGGTTGACCATGTCGAGCAGGCCGTCGCCGCGGCGGCGGATGGCGGACACGGCGGTCTTCTGGGGGGCGCTCAAGCCCCCCAGGTCGCCGTCCTCGAGGGATTTTGCGTAGCCCAAGATGACGGCCAGGGGGGTGCGCAGCTCGTGGCTGACCGAGGAGATGAACTCGTCCTTCATCCGGTTGACCTGCCGGAGCTCCAGGTTCTCGCGCTGCAGGACCTGCATCTCGAGCCCGCGGCGCAGGAGGCGCCCCAGGTCGGCGGTGCGCAGGTCCCCGGCGGCCAGGTAGTCGATGGCGCCGTGCTTCATCGCCTCGACCGCGAGGCGCTCGGAGCCCATCCCGGACACCATCACGACCGCGGTCTTGGGGTGCAGCTGGCGGACCTGGTCGAGGAGCTTGAGCCCGTCCATGTCCGGCAGGCGGTAGTCGAGGAAGGCCAGGTCGTAGAAGCCCACGCGCAGCGCCTCGACGGCGGCGGCCGCGTTCTCCACCGCGACGACGGCCAGCTCCCAGCCCGGCTCGCTCTTCAAGCGCTCGTCGAGCACCTGGCGGTTGGCGGGTTCGTCGTCCACCACCAGGACCCGGAGCTTGGGATTGGGATTGGCCATCGCGCCTATCTTACTCCATGTGCCGGCGGCGCAGAAACCGAGAACTACGGATAGACCGGCCAAAAATCCGGTGTCAGTGTTTCGGAACTTTCGGAAGTTTTCCCATTTGCGGCGCCTGGACGCCTTTGCAGTG
>SCTT01000042.1 GCA_004322435.1 bacterium | reverse complement strand
GGGCGGGGCGCTCGGCACCTTGGTGCCGGTCTCCTACTTCGCGATGCTCTCCGTCGCGAACGCCCTCGCCTACGGCGCCGTCTGGGGCGCGATGGGCCTCTGGCTGGCGGGGGTCGTGGGCTTGGGCGCCCTCCTCGGCGCGGCGCTCGGTAACCCCGTCCGCCGCGGCCTGGCCTGGCGCGAGGGAGCGTTCCCTCAGTCGCAGTGGTGGGCGCGGGGGCAGCGCTGACACACTTGCCCAAAGGGCCCATTCCGCCTCCCCGGGCCGCTGATATAATCGCGGGATGAAGAACATCTTCCTTTCGCTTTTCCTCGCCGGCCCCGCTTCGGCGGCGTCCACGTCCCTCCCCGCGGCGCTCGGCGCGGCCTCCGGGTTGGCCAAGGAGACCTCCGCCCGCCTGGCCTCCAAGACCAATACGCTGGCCGTGAACGCCTGCTACGAGCGCGTCGACAACGCCGAGGCGGACCGCCTAGGGCTGCCCAAGCGCCTGTGCCTTGAGACGCTCTCCATCACGATGCCGGAGCGGGACCCCTATCCGCTGAGCTACGACGCCTACCTGAGCGCCACCGGCACGCCGGCGGCGCCGCGCATGCACATCTCGGGCGCGGCCCGCGAGGCCGACGGCTGGGAGCTGGTGGGCTCGTGGCTGTCGTTGTGGTCGGCGAAAGAGCCCGTCTGCGGGCGGCTCAACAGCGCCCATGCGAGCGTCTACGTGAAGTCCTCCCTCGACGGGACGCTCAAGGACGCGCCGGTGACGGTGCGGGCGTTTTTGATGGACGGCTCCGCGCTGTGCCGGACGTCGGCTCCCGCCGTCCACTTCGACTACACCCGCCTCTAGAGTGGACCTCGCCGAGGCCGCCGTCGTCTTGCACCTCGAGGTGGAGGTCGAGCCCGCCCGCCGAGAGGAGTTCCGGGCGTTCTGCCGGCGGGCCTTCCCCGTCTATGAGTCCGTGGGCGGCTGCCGGATGGCCCTCTACGAGGACCCGGCCAAGCCCGGCCGCTACTTCGAGACCGGCTACTACAAGACGATGGCCGACTACAGGCGGGGGGAAGCCGCTTTGGAGTCGGACCCCGCCCAGGCGGCCCTTATAAAGGAATGGCGGGCCCTGCTCAAGGGGCCGCCGCGCGTCTCGGTCGTCGCCGCCGACCCCGCCTCATAGCCGGATCCCCAGCCCCGTCTCCACGTAGGTCGACCCGCGGATGTACTCGCCGGGGAGCCAGCCGTCGTTCTTGCGGCCGGCCTTGAGCGTCAAGAGGACCTGCTTGGGGGCGGCCGGGTCTCCGAACTCCCTGAGCGGGACGCGCAGGCTGGTGCCGAAGTGGGTCGTGTTGTGGAGCACCCCGACCTCGGCGGCCGACAGGGAGGTCGTGTCCGTGATGCGGTTCACGAGCGGCTGCTTGTGGACCGTCCCCCAGACGCCCGCGGTGACGCCGCGCCCCAGCGGGATGCCGTCGACGTCCACGCCCGCGCCCAGGCGGCGCTCGAAGCGGTTGTCCCCGCGCGTCCAGTACACGTTCACGAGGGTCCCGCGCCAGCGCAGGTAGTTGTCCTGGAAATACTCGATGCCGAAGGGCGAGAGCATCACTCGCAGGCCCGGGAGATAGCGCAGGGGCGTCCCGGGGACGGGCAGCATCGGGATGCGCGAGCGGTTGTCGCCGCGGCCGATGTAGTCGGCGCCGTAGCGGTAGGCCGCGACGAGGGTGACGGGGTCGAGGAAGCCCAGGCGGTTCGCCCGCTTGAGGTCGGCCACCTTCAGGCGATAGTCGGAGACGTTCGCGATGCCGTAGCGGCCCGAGTTCAAGTCCATCAGGTAGTTGCTGTAGTCCTCGGCGCTGCCCGAGCCGCCCCGGCAGCTGAACGGGGCGCCGTTGCCGCTGCCGACGTGCGCGGCGACGCACGCCTGGTCCGGCTCCTTCCAATCGGTCTGCAGCATGTTCAGGCGGTGCAACAGCAGGTTCTCGAGCTGCGTCGCGTTCGCGGCGTCGGCCGCCAGGATGCGCTTGCCGGCGGCGTAGGCGAACTGGCTGTGCATCTCCCAGAGGGTGCTGTTGGTGAGCGTGTTCATGTCGGCGCCGCCGCGGCCGTTCGTCACCGCGTTGGTCTGGGAGTCGAGCTCCTTGCCGCCGAAGTAGACCGGCAGCACGTGGGAGAAGGAGCGGCTGACGTACCGGTAGCTGCCGGGGAAGTCGCGGGAGAGCTCGCGCGCGCGGGCGTCGTGGCCCATCTGGTGGTCGAAGTTCTGCGGGCCCATGAAGAGCGCCATGTCCACGACGGAGCTGACGCTCCGCAGGGCGATCCCGCGCAGGCCGCCGCTTTCGGAGCCGAAGCGCCAGTTGTCAGCGTACTTCGTCTCGAGGTGGTGCTTCCCGCGCTGCAGGGCGCGGTAAGGGAGGTCGAAGTTCGTCAGACCCCAGTGGTTGACGCCCCAGTGGTCCGGGGCCGTGGGCTCGATGGAGACGACCCAGTCCTCGCGTTCGAAGGGCTGCGCGGAGGCGGCGGAAAGGCAGACGCAGGAGAAGACGAGGGCCCGAAGGAGGGTTCTGGGCCGCATTCTCACCCCGAGCGTAGACGGGTCCCCGGGGGGCGTCAATGCGGCCTTGGTCAGAGGCTGTCCGAGGGTTAGGGCACGGCGGCGCGCAGCACGGTGCGCTTCTCGTCGAGCGCCGAGGCCTCGACCGCCAGGCCTTCGGGGCCGGCCGTCAGAATGAGGGTGGTCATGTCGATGTAGAGGGGGAGCTCCTTGGCGATCTGGGCGGCCTCGTCGGAGAGCGCGAAGAGCTCGGCGGGGTCGGCCGTGTAGGCGCCCTTGGCCGCCTTGAACTTAGTCTCGAGGTAGACGACGCTCTTGACGCCCTTCTCGCCGTGGGCGATGAGCTTGCCGCGGGCCATGCTGGGGCCGATGACCACCATCACGAACCAGGCGCCGACGAGGACCAGGGCGGCGACCCCTCCGACGACGGCGCTCGCGCGCCGGGTCATCGCGGAGCGCTCGTCGACCTGCGCGACCCAGGTGCCGGCGATGTGGTCGTGCCAGGCCCGCCCCCCCCACAGGGCCCAGAGGAAGCCCGCGAAGAAGAACAGCGAGCTGGGGATGTAGGCCAGCGCGCGCACGAGGGAGATGCGGAGGTTCGGGAGCTCGTCATCGGTCGTCACGACCTGCAGGCCGAGCAGCCTCTTGCCGAGGGTGCGCCGGTCGTCGGCCGCGAAGTAGGCATGGTAGGCGATGAGGAGCGCGGTCCACAAGAGCATCCAGACGGGATAGAAGCGCGGGAAGGGCTCCGGGGGGCGCAGCGCGACGAGGACGACGGCGCTGAGGAAGTAGCCGCAGGAGAACAGCGAGGCGTCGAGCAGGAAGGCGTTGAGACGGTCGACGAACCGCGCCGGCGGCGCCTTCTCGGAGTCGTCCATCCCTAGTGCTTGGGGTCGACGGAGGCCGCGGAGTGGACGCTGGCGTGCACCACGTTCTCGGTGACGCCCTCGACGGCCCGGACGGCCAGCTGTTCGCCGGCCGGGGCCGCTCTCACCGCGACCTGCGTCGCCACCTGGGAGGCCGCCGACTCGACGGCGGTGCCCGTGGCGGCGACGCCGGAGGCCGTGGCGCGGGCGGCCGTGCCGCCCGCGACGGCCAGCTCCGGCGTGACGGCGGCCAGCGTGACGGCCCCGGTCGTCTCGACGGCCGCGGTGCCGCCCGAGGTCGCCAGGTGCGCGGCCTTGCCGACGATGAACTCGCTCGCCTTCCCGATGCCCGGGATGGCGAACGCGTTGGCGGCGAGCAAAGTGGCGTTGACCAGGTCCGGTTTGTGGGCCAGGTGGCCGGTCCCATTGACCACGTTGTAGGCGGTCAGGCCGTAGAGCCCGGCGGAGAGGGTGGTCGAGGCCACGGTCATGCCGGTGACGCCCGCCGCGGCCAAGGTGCCGCCGGTCGCGACGGCGGTCCCGGCCGCGATGACGACCGGCGCGGCGACGACGGCCGCGACCACGACGGCCGCCCCGACGGCGGCCTGCTTGACGGTCTGCGCGTCCCCGGCCCACAGGCGCTGGCCCCAGGCCAAGGTCGCGTTGGCGGAGCCGCGGACCCATTGGCCGTTGGCGAACTGGGCGGCGGCGCGGTCCTCGGTGGCCGCGGCGACGGCCATGCCCTCCCGGTTGTGCTTCTCGAAGGCGTGCTGGACCGAGTCGATGGTGGTCGCGTCTCGGAAGCGCGACCACCAGCCTTTCTCGGCGGGGGCGGGCGGGTGCGCGCCGCCGGGCGTCTGGGGGGCATGGGTCGTCAGCGTGTGTGGGCCGCCCTTGAAGGCCTCGTTGGCCACGCCGATGAGCTCCGTCGCGGTGTTGTCGGCCGCGGCGCGCGGCGCGGCCTGCGGCGCGGCCCCGACCGGCGGGCGGCCGTCCTCGACGAAGCGCTCCATCGCGGCGGCGGTGCGCCGGGCGGAGCCCACGGCGCCGGCGTTCGCCGCGCGTCCGGCGCGCGCCTCCATGCGCCGGATGGCGGCCCGCTCCTCGGGGGTGGGGGGCTGGGCGTTGGCGGCGGGCTTGCCGTCCGCGCCGACCGGCGGGGCCTTCCGCAGCAGGTCCCGGCGGACCTCGGCGGCCTGGCGGCCGTCGGCGCCGAGCTTCGCGGCCAGGGCCATCAGCTTTCCTTTATAACGGGCGTCCAGGATGTCGGGCTCCTGGCCGTCCGGGGCCGGGCCGGCCTTGGCGGCCACGGGCTCGCGCAGGGCGGAGACTTCCTTCAGGAGGGCCTTGAACTTCTCGACCTGGGCCTTGTCGGCTTCCGACTCGGCGAGGGGGCCCAGGGCGGAGACGGCGCCCTCGGAGTCGACTTCGGCGGCGGAGACGAAGGTCTTGGCGGAGTCCGCGACGGCCTTGTCGTAGGCGGCCTTGAACCGCGAGGCGCCCGGGGCCCCGGCGGCGAAGAGCGGCTCGGAGGCCAACAGGACCGACAGGAGGAGCCGGAGGGAGGCGGGGAGGGAGAGCCTCATACCCCCCCAGTATTGGGCCGAGGACTTGCGTTGTCAAGGGTTATGCAAGGGGTTGACGGGCGTCAGAGTGGAATTCTCCTCGATTTCAGGCTACCGTAACCGGGCACGGAGGCACCACCATGATGAGATCGGGCAACCCGGCGCTCAAGGACGACATCTTCCAGGCGGCGCGCGCGCAGCGCGGCGACGAGGCGATGACGCTCCAGGGGACGGTCAACAAGACCGGCATCGCCCTGTTCATCCTGATGGCGACGGCCATGTGGTCGTGGGCCCGGCACACCCAGGGCTACCCGGTCGGCGGGCTGATGCTGTTGGGCGGCCTCGGCGGGTTCGTGACCGCGATGGTCACCATCTTCAAGAAGGACGCCGCGCCCTACACCGTGCCGGTGTACGCGGCCCTCGAAGGGCTGCTCTTGGGCGCCCTCTCGGCCACCTACGAGGCCCGCTACCCCGGCATCGTGATGAACGCGGTGGGCCTGACCTTCGGGACGCTGTTCGCTCTGCTCGCGGCCTACACCTCGCGCCTCATCGCCGTCACCGACAACATGCGCCTCGGCATCGCGGCGGCGACCGGCGGCATCATGGTCGTCTACCTCATCGACATGGTGATGGGCTTCTTCGGGGTCCGCATCCCGTTCATCCACGCGAGCGGGCCGGTCGGCATCGCCTTCAGCCTGTTCGTCGTGGGCCTGGCCGCCTTCAACCTGGTGATGGACTTCGACTTCATCGAGCGCGGCGCCGACTCCGGGGCGCCCAAGTACATGGAGTGGTACGGGGCCTTCGGGCTGCTCGTGACGCTCATCTGGCTGTATCTCGAGATGCTGCGCCTGCTGGCGAAACTCCAGTCGCGGCGCGACTAGTCAGCCCGTACAGGTAGACCCGGGGCGGGGACTTCGTCAGCGGCGTCTCGTAGGGGACGCTGTCGACCAGGACGAAGTCCGGCCGCGGCGGCCGCGGGGCGTAGGATGTCAGCGCCACCACCTTGTTGAGCTTCATCCAGTCCCAGCCGCCGATCTCCGTCGCGGGACGTTCCTTCAGCAGAAGCTTCATGTTCTTATCGAGCGTGAGGCGCCCGTCCCAGTCGAATCCGTTCTCGAGCATGGCCGGCGGCACGCCGCGGGCCATCGCCAGCCGGGCGGCCTCGGCGCGCGCGCGGTTCCACGCGAAGTAGTCGCGCAGGCCGGCGGCCGACCCGGCGCCCATGACGAGGGCGGCGCCCAGTCCCAGCGCGGGGACGGCGCGCGAGCCGGCCGCCCAGACGGCCGCGAGGAGCAGCATCGGCAGCCAGGCGAGCAGGTAGCGGTCGAACTGCGGCGTGAAGACGGCGGTCGCCAGGACGGGCACCGCGGCGACGAGGAGCGCCGTCCGCGCGAGGCGCGCACCCGGGCCTTCGTCCGCGCGCGGCCAGAAGAGGCGCACGCAGGCCAGCGCCGAGAGCAAGGCCAGGACGTCGGCCGTCAGCCAGAGCGCCGAGGAGCCCCACCAGCCCGCCTCCTTGAAGACCGGGTCGTTTAAGGTCAGCACGCCCAGACCCGAGCGCGTCAGCGTGTTCCCGATGAGCGGCATCCCGCCGCGGCCGCGCGTGTCGAGCGAGGCGAGCGCGAGCGCCGCCAGGGCGGCGGCCTCGGCGCGGCCGGGCCGGGGCAGGCGGCGGAGCGCGGGGGCGGCGGCCAGGACGGCTGGGAAGGCCAGGAAGGCGGCGGTGAGGACGGCGTCCGCGACCCGGCGCGCGGCGGCGGCCAGGGCGGCCGGGCGGGCGAGGTCGGAGGGGAGGAAGGCGGGCTGGAGCACCAGCGCGCTGTAGGTGGGGCCGTGCACGAACACGAACCAAAGCTTCCACAGCGCGAGCAGGACGCCGAGCGGGACCAATAGCGCCGCGGCCTCGCGCCGTCCGAGGCGGCCTCGCGCCGCGAGGACCGCCGCCATCGGGACCACGGCGACCGCGGCGGTCTGGCGCGTCAGCGCGGCGGCGCCCAGCGCCAGCGAGGCGGCGGCCAGCGCCTTGAGGGCGGGCCGCTCGTCGTAGGCCAAGAACGCCCAGGCGGCGAGGAGCACGCAGGCCATCAAGGTGATCTCCAGGTGGAAGCTGGCGCTCATCGTGAGGTGCAGCGGGTCCGCGGCGAGGGCGCAGGCCGCGGCCAGGGCCGCGCCGACCCCGGCGCCGAAGCGGCGCCCGAGGAGGAAGACGCCCCCCGCCGCGGCGCAGCCCCAGGCCATGTTCCACAGGCGCAGCACCCAGTCCGAGGGCCCGAAGACGAGGACGGGGAGGGCGCCGAGGAAGACGTGCGTCACCGCCGAGGCGTAGACCCACTCGGCGAAGCGCAGACCGCCCCCCGCGGCGAGGCGGAACACGGCGTCCGACCATTGGAAGTCGTCGTTTAAGGGGAACGCCCCGCGCGGGTCCGCGGCGGCCAGGAGCAGCGCGCACAGGGCGGCGGGGAAAAGGGCGGGGAGGGCGCGCCGCATTGGCGCTTATATATATCATTCCCGAGCCCATGAGCCTCCTCGCCCTTTATCGCCCGGCCGCGCCCGTCGCGAGGCTCCCCGAAGCCGAAGTGCCCGCCGCGTACGAGAGCATGCGGGCCCGGATGATGGCCTCCATCTTCGTCGGCTACGCGGGTTACTACCTGGTCCGTAAGAACTTCTCCTTGGCCAAGCCCTACCTCATCAAGGAACTGGGCCTGACCACCGGCGACGTGGGCCTCATCGCCACGGCCCTCTCCATCGCCTACGGCGTCAGCAAGTTCGTGATGGGGAACGTCTCGGACCGCTCGAACCCGCGCTTTTTCATGGCGACCGGCCTCATCCTCTCCGGGACCGTCAACCTCTGTTTCGGGCACGTCACGTCGGTCAAGGTGATGGCCGCATTGTGGTTCGCCAACGGCTGGGCGCAGGGCATGGGGTGGGCGCCCTGCGCGCGCACGCTCACGCACTGGTTCTCGGACGGGGAGCGCGGGCGGAAGTTCGCGCTCTGGAACGTCGCCCACAACGTCGGCGGCGGCATCGTGGGGCCCATCGGCAACGCCGCGCTGTGGGCGTTCGGCGGCTGGCTGGCGCTCTTTTACGTGCCGGGGCTGATGGCCGTGGCGCTGGGCTTGATGCTCCTCGTGTTCCTGCGCGACACGCCTCAGTCGGTGGGCCTGCCCTCCATCGAGGAGTACCGCGACGATTATCCCGACACCGGGGTCGACGACCGCGAGCGCGAGCTCGGCGCCAAGGAGATCTTCTTCGACTTCGTCCTGAACAACCGCGCGCTCTGGGTGCTGGCCTTCGCGAACGCCTTCGTCTACGTGGTGCGCTACGGCGTGCTCGACTGGGCGCCGACCTACCTGACCGCGGTCAAGGGCGCCTCTCACAGCGGCTCGCGCTGGCAGTTCTTCCTCTATGAGTACGCCGGCATCCCGGGCACCTTGCTCGCGGGCTGGATGAGCGACCGCTGGTTCCAAGGGCGCCGCGCGCCGGTGGGCGTGCTCTACATGGTCGGCGTGACGGCCGGCGTGCTCGTCTACTGGCTGAATCCTCCCGGGCGGGCCTGGGTGGACAGCGCGATGCTGTTTCTCATCGGCTTCCTCATCTACGGGCCGGTGATGCTCGTGGGCGTGGCTGCCGTGGACCTGGTGCCGAAGAAGGCCGCGGGCACCGCGGCGGGCTTCACGGGATTTTTCGGCTACGTGGCCGGCGCGACCGTCGCCGAGCTGGGCATCGGGATGACGGTGCAGCGCTGGGGCTGGGACGCCGGGTTCGGGCTGCTGCTTTCGGCTTGCGTGCTGGCCACCGCGACGCTGGGCATGACCTGGCACGCTCATGAGAGGAAGATATGAAGACCTTGCTGGCGCTCGCGCTGCTGTCGGCCGCCTCCGCGGACGCGCGCGTGCTCGTCCACGGGCACCGCGGCTCGCGCGGCACGCGCCCCGAGAACACCTTGGCGGCGTTCCGCGAGGCGCTGCGCGCGGGCGTGGACGTCCTGGAGCTCGATTTGGCCGTCACCAAAGACGACGTCCTCGTGGTGAGCCACGATCCCTTGCTCGAGCCGGCGCTTTGCCTGGGCCCCGACGGAAAGCCGGGCGCACCGGTCCTCATCCGTTCCCTGACCTTGGCCGAAGTGAAGGCCTACGACTGCGGCTCGCTCAAGAACCCGCGCTTCCCCCGCCAGGTCCCTCAGCCGGGGGAGCGCATCCCCACTTTGGCGGAGGTTCTGGCGCTCTCGCCGACCGTCCGGTTCAACATCGAGACGAAGGTCTTCCCCGCCCATCCCGAGGCGGCCCCCGACCCGGCGCAGTTCGCGACGGTGCTCGCGTTCGCGCTCCATAAGGCGAAAGTCATCGACCGGGTCGTCGTCCAGTCCTTCGACCGCCGGACGCTCGAGGCCGTCAAGCGCTTCGCGCCCGGCGTGCGCACGGCGATGCTGACCTCGGACAACCTGGTGGACTTCGCGGCGCTGGCCAAGGCCGGGTCCTTCGACGTCATCAGCCCGGACGCCGACTGGATCACCAAAGACGACGTGGCCGCCCTCCACGCGATGAACGTCCAGGTCGCGCCGTGGACCGTCAACGACGAGGCCGGCTGGGCCCGGGTCCTGGAGATGGGGGTGGACGCCATCATCACCGACTACCCCGAGGACCTCATCGCGTACCTGAAGAAGAAGGGCCTGTGGAAATAGGGATCGTCGGGCTGCCGAACGTCGGGAAGTCCACCATCTTCAACGCGCTGACCTCCGGCAACGCGGCGGCGTCCAACTATCCGTTCACCACCATCGAGCCCAACGTGGGCGTCGTGGCCGTCCCGGACGCGCGCCTGGCCCGGCTGACCGAGCTGGTCAAGCCGTACAAGACCGTGCCGACCTCCTGCCGCTTCGTCGACATCGCCGGCCTCGTGAAGGGGGCGTCGCAGGGCGAGGGCCTGGGCAACAAGTTCCTCGCCAACATCCGCGAGGTGGACGCGGTGCTCCACATGGTGCGCCTGTTCCGCGACCCCGACGTCGTCCATACGATGGGGTCGGTGGACTTCAAGCGCGACATCGAGGTCATCGAGACCGAGCTGATGCTGGCGGATTTGGCCAGCCTCGAGAAGCAGTTCGACAAGGTCTCGGGGAAGGCCAAGTCGGGCGACAAGGCGGCCAAGGAGGTGCTGGCGGTGCTCGAGGCCCTCAAGGCCGGCCTCTCAGCGGGCAAGCCCGCCCGCGAGCTGGGCTTTCCCCCCGGGGCCGTCAAGGAGTTCGCCCTCCTGACCGCCAAGCCCGTCCTCTTCGTGGGGAACACCGACGAGAGCCCGGACCCCGCCGTCGTCGCCGAGTTCACGTCCTCCATCGCCGCGCGCGGCTCTCAGAGCGTGGTGCTCTGCGGCAAGCTCGAAAGCGAGATCGCCGAGCTGACCGGCGAGGACCGGGCGATGTTCATGAAGGACTTGGGGATGGAGTCGAGCGGCCTGGAGAAGGTCATCGTCGGCGCCTATCGGACGCTGGGACTCAGCTCCTACTTCACCTGCGGCGAGACGGAGGTCCGGGCCTGGACCATCCCGACGGGGGCCAAGGCCCCGCAGGCCGCCGGGGTCATCCACAGCGACTTCGAGAAGGGCTTCATCCGGGCCGACGTATACGCGTTCGCGGACATCGACCGGCTGGGCTCGGAGGCGGCGCTGCGGGAGAAGGGGCTGGTGCGCTCCGAGGGCAAGGAGTACGTCGTCAAAGACGGCGACGTGTGCCACTTCAAGTTCAACAACTAGGCTGCCAACGCCTGGTGCCAGGCGCTCGGAAGTTCGGAAGTTTGGGTGCGCCCTCAATCAAGACGGAATTTACGCGCCTCGGGCGCGTGGGTTCGAGGATTCCTCACACGGGAATCCTCGAACCTCCACTCAATGAACGGCGGAGCGGGAGTCAATATTGATTCCGTGTCGTTTATGAAGGTCCGTAATTCCACAAGATCCGAATGTATCACCATTGGCCTTGGATGGGGTCGTCCTGAATTCGAGACTCTGGTCGTTCAAGGAGAGGAGGTTCGAGGATTGCGTCCGTTTGCAATCCTCGAACCCACGCGCCCAAGGCGCGTAAATTGCGCCGTTGTAGTAATTGGTTAAGAACTTCCGAACTTCCGAGCGCCTGGCACCAGCTGTTAAGGCTGCAGGGTCATCAGTCCCGCGGCGACGAGGATCGGGAGCACCACGGCCACGATGGCCTCGCCGGCCACGAAGCCGGAGGCCAGCGGCACCAGGTGGCGGTCCCAGGATTTCGGGTCGAGCTTGTTCCACGCCCAATCCAAGACGCCGCCCAAGAACATCGTCACGATGGCGCTGCCGGGGACGAGCATCCCGATGCCCAGGCCCGTCGGGGAAGGCACGTACGCCTTGTGCTTGGTCTGCTCGAGGAGCGTGAACAGGATGCCTAGGACCACGGCGATCCCGAGCGCCGCGATGGCGCCCGGGGGCAGCGCCGAGAGGCCCTTCGAGAGGAGCTGCGCGAAGCCGGCCCACTTCTGCGAGATGGGCGACTGCAGGCCGTGCTCGCCGCCGATGCCGTAGGTGTCGCGCAGGAGAGGATAGACGTAGGAGACCGCCGCCGCGCCGACCGGCACGGCCATCAGCTGCGCGTAGGTCAGCGCGCGGGCGCTCGAGCCGATCATCTCGCCGGTCTTGTAGTCCTGCATCAGGCCTTCCGATTCGGTGGCGATGGAGCCGGTCACGCCGCTGGCGACCATGTTCGCGGCGACGTTGCCGGGGGCGATGAGCCCGAAGACGGCCTGCATCATGTTCGAGAGCGCGCTGATGGGGCCCCAGTTGGTCTCGCCGAGCACGCGCAAGCCCACGAGCATCAGCGGCACCGAGGCCAGGATGGCGAAGAGGGTCATCCAGACGGGGATGTCGAGGCAGACCTTCTGCACGACCACGAGGGCCAGCCCGCTGGCGGCGGACCCGCCCAGCACCCAGGTCATCGGGAAATCCTCCGAGTCCACCGAGGCTCCCGAGAGGTTCTGGAAGGTGCGCACGAGGACGCGCCAGCGCATGAAAAGGGCGGTCAGGCCGCCGGCGATGAGCATGCCCGTCGCGGGCCACATCACCCACAGGAGGATCTTCTTGCGGGCCATCTCCGCGACCCAGCCGTGGGAGACGAGGAAGGGGGGCAAGAGCCACCAGGACAGCAAAGTCCCGGCGAGCATCGAGGCGTTCACGCGCATGCCGACGAGCATGCCGGAGCCCAAAGAGAGCAGGCTCCAGCTCACGCCGAAGGCGAGCTTCGCCCCGACGTCGCCGAAGGCGAGCATCTCGGGGATGCGGTACCAGGCGGCCGCGAGCACTCGGGCGTCCTCGCGGAGGATCATCAGCACCGCCGAGACGGCCGTGCCGGCCCCCATCGAGCGCGCGGCCCCGCGGGCCTCCTCGCCGTGCGAATCGAGGACCACGAGCGTCTCGGCGGCGGCGATGCCGTCGGCGTAGGTCAGCTTCTCGTCGACGACGAAGTGGCGGCGCATCGGCACCGCGAGGAACACGCCCAACAGGCCCGCAGTGGTCAGCCACAAGAAGGAGGTCACCGGCGTGAGCTGCAGCGTGAATCCCAGCGCGGGGTCCATCCGCAGCATGTCGAAGGCGGCCATCAGCACGCACAAAAACGCGGTCTGGCCCGCCGAGGTGCCGGCGGTCTGGACGATGTTGTTCTCCCAGCGGTTGTAGTCCTTGAAGACCAGGCCCAGGCACAGGTAGCCGAAGAAGGCGGAGACGACCGAGATGTTGGGCCCGAAGCCCAGCTTCATCACCACGTAGGGATAGGAGCCGCCGATGACGGCGGCGACGAAGAGGGCCGCGATGACGGCGCGGGGCGTGAACTCGCCGGCTCCGGCGGGGCGTTTGGGGTTCGCGTGCAGGGGGGTGTCGGTCATGGCGGTATCTTAGCCTAAGGTAAGCCCGAGCTAAAGGACGCTGGCAACACCGAGGTCCCGGGGCTATCCTTATGACATGCGGTGGCTCCTGCTCGTGTGCCTGGCGTCGTCGGCGGCCCCCGCCCGGGCCGCCTCCGACCCGGCGAAGACGCAGGTCCTCGTCAAAGACGAGGAGCTCCGGCGCGCCCAAGAGATGGCCAGGTACGCGGAGCAGATGAAGGAGTTCGCGGCCCAGAAGGCGATGACGGCCAAGCAGCGCGCCGACATGGCCCGGCGGCGGCGCAAGGAGCGCGCCAAGGAGGCCGCGCGGGCGGCGAAGGCCGAACTGGGCCGCGCGGAGCAGAACGCGCAGGCCAAGAATCAGGAGGTCAACAGCACCGGCCTCCAGTACCTGCAGGCCGAGGACAACTATTTCGCGCAGAACGGGACGTACGTCAAGCCCCAGCAGTACCAGTACCTCAAGGAGAAGCTGCGCTACGAGTCCGCCGTCGCGCAGCAGCCGGCGGCCGAGCCGACGGAGGCGGCCGTAGCCGCCCAGCACGCCGAGCTGCAACAGCGTCTTGAGGGCGGCAAGCCGGTGAGCGCCGGCGAGCTCGCCGGGCGCGCGTCGCAGTTCAAGCAGCTGGGCTACGGCGTGATGAAGAAGGCGCTCAACACCGATTATTCCAAGGTGACCGCGTCGGACGGGCCGGCGGGGAGCGGCGGTTTCGCGGCGGGCTCCGGCGGCCGCGAGCGCCTCCCGGTCGCCTCGGCGCAGGGGGGGCGCCCGGCGGCCGACGGCACCCGGGTCGGCTCCGAGACCGCGGGCCTCCTGCGCGCGCCCGTCGGGGACATGGACCGCGCGGCTGCCGGCCGCTTCACGGCCGCGGGGCGCGACAGCCTCGACCGCGGCGACAAGGCCGAAGCCCTGCGCGCGGCCGAGGCGGCCCTCGAGAAGGACCCGAACAACGGGCGGGCCTGGGGCCTAAAAGCCGAGGCGCTCGGAGCGATGGGGCGCTGGGCCGAAGCCGAGGAGGCGGCCCAGCGTGCGGTGGACTTGGACCCTAACGACGCGAAGTCCCTCAAGGCCCTGGCCTGGGCGCAGCTCCACAACGGCAAGGCCGACGCGGCGGCGCGCACGGCGTCCCAGCTCATCCGGGTGGACCCGGAGAGCGGCGAATCGTTCTTGCTGCGCGCTCTCGCCTTCGAGCTGGCCGGCGACCGTGCGCGGATGCTGGCCGACCTCCGCCAGGCGGCCGCGCTCGACCCGCGTTTCGCGAACCATCTGGCGCGCGCGCTCGCCGGCCTGCGCCTCTTCGACCCCAACGGCGACAACGCCTCGCTCTTCGACGCGTTGCCGCCGCCGCCGGCGGGGGCGGGGCGCGTCCCGGTCGGCCTCTTGGCCGCGCTGGCGGCGGCCGCCGCGGCGGCCGGCGGGGCGTGGAAGTTCCGGGAGAAGGCCCGGGCGCTGGCGGCCGACTGGAAGGCGTCGCGCCGGACCGTGGGGGTCGGGACCTCCTCGCGCGACGGGGAGGCCGAGGAGGCGCCCGAGCCGCTCGGCAAGTACCGCCTCGAGCGCGTGGCGGGCCAAGGGGGGATGGGGCGCGTCTGGAAGGCCTTCGACCCGGCGCTCCAGCGCGCGGTCGCGGTCAAGGAGATGACGCCGGAGGCGGCCGTCAAGCCGGAGCTCCGCGAGCTCTACTTGAAGGAGGCCCGCGCGCTGGCGGCCTTGACGCACCCCAACCTCGTCGAGATCTATGAGGTCATCTCTGCGCCGGACCAGGTCTATCTGGTGATGGAGTGGGTCTCGGGCAAGACCTTGCACCAGGTCCTCGCCGAGAAGGGGCGGCTGGACCTCGGCACGGTCAAGGGCGTGCTGGGCCCGGTCTGCGAGGCGCTGGCGGCCGCGCACGCCGGCGGACTCGTCCACCGCGACTTGAAGCCGGCCAACATCATGGTCTCCGCCTCGGGCCGGGTCAAGCTCATCGACTTCGGCCTCGCTCGCGCGATGGACTCGAAGCCCGCCGAGGGCGAGGCCGAGACGGGCGGGGCGGCCGCCAACGTCCTGACCGCGGCCCGCACGCGGTCGCTGGCCGGCACGCCGGCGTACCGGCCGCCCGAGGCGCTGCGGGGCATCGTCTCTCCGGCCTTCGACGTGTACTCTTTGGGGGTTTGTGCATATGAACTGTTGACCGGCAAACTCCCGTTCGGGGCCGACGGCTCCCGCCCGCCGGACGGCCGCTTCGTTCCGGCCTCGGCGCTCGTCCCGGGTCTGCCCGCCGCGGCCGACGACCTGCTCGCCAGGGCGCTGGCCGCGGACCCCGCGGAGCGCACCCCGGGAGTCGCCGCGTTCCGCGACGCGCTGGCGCGGCTCTGACACGTGGCGGCGCCCGCAAGCCCCTGCTATCCTTTGACCATGCGCCTGGCGCCCCTTCTCCTCGCCGCCGCCCCGCTGTGGGCACAGACGCGCGCCGTCGCCCCTGTGGAGGCGCCGGCCGGCGTCCCGGCGGGCGCCGGCGCGGCCGTCTCGGCGCCGCGCCTGTCGGCGCCCACCCTCGCGGCCCCTTCCGCGCTGCCCTCGTTCG
>SCTT01000380.1 GCA_004322435.1 bacterium | reverse complement strand
AACCGCTCGAGGGCGCCCATGGCGGGCAGCACCGCGTGGGGGGGCGGCGGGACGAAGGCGGCGTTCCCGGGGCGCGTACCGCCGATCCAGTTCTGGGAGGTGCGGAATTCCCCCGGGCGTTTGTCTCCGCCGCGGCCTCCTTCGAGCAGGATGGCGTGGATCTCCTTGATGAGGCGCAGGCTCATCGGGAAGCCGCCCTTCAGGCGCCTTAGGCCGTGCTCCAGGGCCGCGACGTAGTTGGAAACTTCTTTGACGTCGGAGACCGGGACGCCCGGGGCCTGCTTGTTCTCGTAGAGCAGCAGGTCGGAGAGCGAGGACTGCGTCCCCTCGATTTGCGAGGAGAGCACGGCCTCCTTGCGGACGTAGGCGTAAAGGAGGAGCCCCGGGTTCGGGAGGCGTGAGCCGATGCCGTCGAGGCGTGCGAGGGCTTGCGTCGCCCGGTCTTGGGCGAGGTTGAGCCTTTCCGAGAGCTCCAGCGGGGGGACCGGGGGCAGGGGCGCGGGAAAGAAGCAGCGGTACGGCTCCGGGCCGGGCTGGCGCTCCCATCGTCCGGCTCGCGTCGAGCCTTGAGTTGCCTTTCCCATAATTAAAGGATAGACGAGAATCCTTTAATTAACAAGGCCGCAATTAAAGGGCGCTACTCCACCATCTTCTTGAGCAGCACCTGCGCCTTCTCGTTGTCCGGGTCGCGCCGCAAGACCTCTTCGAGGTTCTTGGCCGACTCCTTGAGCCGCCCCATCTCGTAGAGGGTCTTCCCCAGGTTCACCCGCGCGTCGACCTGCTCGGGCCCCACCTCGAGCGACCGGCCCCACCAGCGGATGGCGCCATCGCGGTCGCCGGTGGAGTAGGCGATGTTGCCGAGATTGTTGAACGGCCCGGGCCGCGTCGGGGCCAGTCGAGCGGTCAGCTCGAAGTAGCGGGTCGCCTCCGGCCAGCGGCTGGCCTTGGCATAGAGATAGGCGAGGTTCTCGGCGACGTCGGCGTCGCCGGGGCTCGCCTTGAGGCGCCCTTCGAGCTCCGCCACCGCGCGGTCGAACTCGGTGCCGCCCTCCACGTGGAAGGAGGGCTGGGCGAACAGGCGCCGCTGGGCCAGGAGCGGCTCGACGGCCATGCCGCCCCACAGCGTCAGGGCCAAGAGCCCCGCGCCGGCGAAGGCGAACCGGCCGGGAAAGAGCAAGACGGGGACATCCGAGCCCCAGCCGAGCCCCGCCGCGAACCCCAGGCTCCAGAACACGACGAAAGAGGAGACGCCGAACCGGATGTCGGGGGAGGCCGCGTTCTGCACCAAGAGGACCCCGGCCGCCGCGAGGACCCCCCCGAGCAGGGCCCGCCGCGGCAGTTCGGCGCGCGCGGCGCATTCACGCGCCAGGCGAAACCAGCCGCCGACCACGCCCGCCAGTAGCGCCAGCCCCACGACGCCCGTCTCCGCCAGCACCTGCAGGTACTCGTTGTGGGCGAAGTTGACGATGACCTTGGACTCGGGCCAGAGCGCGCGCAGGGCGGGGGAGGCGTGGGCGGGGAACTCCAGGTGGAAGCGCCCCAGTCCGCAGCCGAACCAGGGGTGGGCCAGCCACAAAGACAAAGTGTCGCGCCAGATGAGCCCGTGCGTCCATTGGCGGCCGCGGAAGAACCAGGCGGCTCCGAGCCCGGCGAGCGCCAGGGTGCCGAGGGCGGTCCAACGGCGGCGCCCTTCGAGCGTCATGAGCGCCCACATGCCCGCCACTGCGGCCAACGCGGCGAAGGCCGCGCGCGTCTGCGTCGTCCAGGCCCCGGCCAGGGCCAGCGCGGCGACGGCGCTCCACAGGCCGCGGCGGCGCGCGTCGGCGCCGGCGAGCCCCAGCGCCGCGCAGGCGGAAGCGGCGAGGAAGGCGGCGAGGAAGATGGGGTTGCCGAAGGTCGCGATGGGGCGGTCGAGCTGGGGGATGAGGAGCGGGCCGAGGCCGCCGCGCGTCTGGAGGAGGGCGTAGAGTCCGAGGGCGGCTCCGGAGAGCGCCCAGGCGCCTACGGCGAGCTCGGGGCGCGGCAGGCGGGCGGCGGTCTGGGAGGCGGCGAAGAAGGCCGCCGCCGAGAAGAGCACGCGGTTGAACTCGCCCTGCGCCGCGCCGTGCTCGGGAGCGACCGCGTAGTACGCCAGGCCGCCCAAGGCGTACAGGGTGACCGGCAGGTCCAGGGCGGTCCGGCGCCAGAGCGCCGGGGCGCGCGCGGCCCAGGAGACGAAGACCCAGGCGAGCCCGGCCGCGGCGAAGGCCTCGGCGGTCAGCAGCTTGTAGCGCAGGACCTTCTGGTCGCCGACCAGGGCCAGCCCGAAGAACGCGGCGGCCCAGAGCGCGGTGAGCCCCCAGCCCTCCCAGGAGGGCGGCGCCTCGACGGCGGGAGGGGGGGCCTCGCTAGCGGCCCTTTTCTTTTTTCCCATTAAGGAGCGCCGCGACGAGCGCGTCCTGGCGTTTGAACATGCGGGCCTTGTCGGCGGCCTTGGCGTCGTCGTAGCCGACCAGGTGCAGCGTCCCGTGGACCGCGAGCGTCACCGCCTCGGTGACGAACGGGTGTCCCAGCTTCTTGGCCTGGCGCTTGGCCACGCCCAGCGAGATATAGACGTCGCCGAAGGGGGAGTCCGGAGCGGCCTTCTTCGGGCGGGGGTAGTTGAACGAGATCACGTCCGTCTGCCGGTCGTGGCTCAAGAAGCGCTTGTTCAGGGCGTGCACCTGCGCGTCCGCGGCGAACACGACGCAGACCTCCCCGGCGGCCTTGGCCTTGGCCCCCAGCGCGGCCTTCGCGGCCTTCTCGATCAGGGCGGCGCCTCCCTTGCCGAGCGTCCCGGCTCCGACGACGGTGATCTTCATACGTTTTTTTGGCTCCTGTCCCAGGCGTCGAAGGCCTTGAGGACCTGCCGGACCATCGCGTGGCGCACCACGTCCGCTTCGCCGAAATGGACGAACTTCGCGCCGTCGACGCCGTGCAGGATGCGCTCGATGAGCACGAGTCCGGAGCGGCCGGGCTTGTCGAGGTCGATCTGCGTGACGTCGCCGGTGACGACGACCCGCGAGCCCTGGCCCATGCGGGTCAAAAACATCTTCATCTGCTCGATGGTGGCGTTCTGGGCCTCGTCTAAGATGATGAACGCGTCTTCGAGCGTGCGCCCGCGCATGTAGGCCAACGGCACGACCTCGACGACCTCCTCGGAGCGCCACAGGCGGAACTTGTCGGGGCCGAGCATCGACCAGAAGGCGTCATAGAGCGGACGCAGGTAGGGGTTCACCTTCTCGGTGAAGTCGCCGGGCAGATACCCGAGCTTCTCGCCGGCCTCGACGATGGGGCGCGTCAGGATGACGCGCTGGCACTCGCGGGCCATGAGAGCCCGCAGCGCGCAGGCGACGGCCAGGAAGGTCTTCCCGGTGCCGGCGGGGCCGATGCCGAAGGTCAGGTCGCCTTTCTCGATGGCGTCCACGTACTTCTGCTGCGTGTCGCCGCGCGGGCGGACCGCCTTGCCGTAGGCGGTGACGAAGATGGCGTCGTCGGGGGCCGGGGCGGCCCCGGTGGGGAAGGACGCGGCCGCCGGCGCGGGCTCCTCGGCGTGGGAGTGGCCCGCGCGGACCGAGTCCAGGCGCTCCTTGAGGCGTCTGACGCACTTCTCGACGCGCGCCTGGGCGCCGCGCACCGTCAGGTGCAGCTCCTTGCCGTCGGGGTCGTGGCGCACGAACATCTCGACGCCGAACTCCCGTTCCAGGCGCCGGAGCTTGGCGTCCTGCTCGCCGAGGAGCAAGGTCGCCTCGTGGTCGTCGTTGAGCTTGAGCTTACGCGTGAGCATCGGTCCCTCCGGCGGGCAGTCCTAAAAGCTCGGCCAGGCGCCGGGCCGACGGGCCTTGCGCGGCGCGGCCCGAGAGCCCGCGCCAGGCCGGCCCGCGCAGCTCCCAGAGCGGCAGGTGCAGGCCGCCCCCGTGCGCGGCTTCGAGGAGCGTGAGTAGCGCCCCCAGAGTGTCCGCGCCGGGGGC
>SCTT01000379.1 GCA_004322435.1 bacterium | reverse complement strand
GCTTGAAGACGCGGTCCACCACGCGCTGGGGGGCCCGCCAGGGCAGGCCGGCGGCCTCGGCGGCCAAGGACGCGGCCCCTAAGGCGGTCGCCTCGCTCTCCTTGAGCCGCGCCACGGGGCGCTGGAGCACGTCCGCCTGGAAGGCCAGGAGATGGTCGAGGCGGGCCAGCCCGCCGCCGGCCATGAACTCCGCCGCGTCGTGCCCCGCCGCCCGCGCCGCCTCGACGCCGTCGGCCAAGAGGGAGGCCAGACCTTCGACCACGCCGCGCACCAGGTCGTCTTGGGTCGTCTTCGCGCTCAGGCCCCAGAACACCGCCGGCGTCTTGTAGTCCCAGTGCGGCGCTCCCAAGCCGCCGATGGCGGGCAGAGCCAGGACGGGGTGTCGCGAGCGCCGGCAGGCGGCGTCGGCCTTCTTGGGGTCTTCGAGGACGCCGAGGTTCTCACGCAGCCAGTCTAGCGACGTGCCCGCCGCATGGACCGTGCCCTCGAGGAACCACCGCGGGCCCCCGGACTCGGTCCGCCACCCCGCCGAGGTCAAAAGCCCGGGCACGTGCCCCGGCGTACGCCCGGTGTTGAGCAGGAAGAACGCCCCCGTTCCGTAGTTGAGCACCGCCTGCCCCGCGTCGAGCGCACCCTGGCCGCGCGCCGCGGCCTGCTGGTCCCCGATGACGGCGGTCAGCCGCACGAGGCGCCCGCGGCGCTGAAACTCGCACCAGGGGCCCGAGGCGAGCGCGGGCAGGCAGGCCCGCGGCACCTCGAAGAGGGCCAACAGGTCCTCGTCCCAGCCGCCCGAGACCCTGTCCCAGAGGAGCATCCGCTGGGCCGTGGTCTCGTCGGCCAAAAACGCCTGGCCCTTGGAGAGCCGCCACGCGGCCCAGGTCGCGACGGGCCCGGCGCGCAAAGTCCCCGCCTCGGCGGCGCGCCGGACCGCGGGCGCTTCAGAGAGCAGGACGCGGAGCTTGGGCGCCGAGTAGTAGGGGTTGAGGTAGAGGCCGGTCTTCTGATGGACCTTGTCCTGCAGCGCGCGGTCTCCGGCCAAGGGCGCCAGCCACGAGGCCGCGCGCGAGTCCTGCCACGACGGGGCGGGCGCCAGCGGCGCGCCGGTCTCCGCGTCCCAGACGACCACCGTCGAGCGTTGGGTCGAGAGCCCCGCGACGACCTCGGCCCCCTTCGGCAGGCGGTCGAGGACGGCGTCGAGGGCCGACTCCAAGGTCCGCGCGAGCTCCAGCGCGTCGTATTCGACCCGGCCGGGGGCGGGGTACCGGGCTCGCACCGGCCGCTGGGCCCGCGCGACGACCCGGCCCCGGGCGTCGAAGGCCAGCGCCCGGGAGCTCGAGCTCCCCTGGTCCAACGCGACGACGCAGACGCGGCTCTTCATCGGGACCCTCTCGAGACGGCCTCGGCCAGCCAGGCCGCGTAGCCGAGCGCCAACAGCGGCGTCCGGATGCGGCGGTACTCCTTGAAGCGGAAGAAGATGATCCAGCCGAGCAAGAACAAGAACGCCGCCTCGAGCGGGGTGTTCCACTTGTTGGGCTTGCCGAAGGACTGCCAGGCGAAGGCGGCGAGCGTCGCCCAGGGCAGGACCTGGCGGCCCCATTTGACGCCGAGGCCGCGCCACTCGACGGCGAGCTCGAGCCCCAGCACCGCCAGGTACGCGGAGAGCGCCCAGACCGCCGGGGCGCCGACCTCGGCCCAGCCGGCGCGAGGCAAGAAGCACCAGGCCAACCCCAAGAAGAGCGGCGGAATCCCTTCGACCAAGAGCGAGGGGGGGGCCGGGGCCGCGGCCAGGAGCCGGTCGAGGCGCGCGTCGCGGCGCAGCGACGGCACCAGCTTCTTGTGGATGCTCCCGATGAGGCCTTCGACGACCTGGCGCTCGAGGGTCTTGTCGCGCTTCCAGCGCAGCCGCTCGGAGGCCTCGACGCGCAGCGGCGGGTGGAAGTAGACCGTGATGGGGCCGGGCTTCGGGAAGAGCTCGCCGCGCCGCCAGACCCGCCGCCCGCCGACGATGGTCGCCGGGATGATGGGAGCGCCCGAGATGAGCGCCAGCCGCGCGACGCCGGATTTGAAGGGGTTCATCGCGTCGAGGCTCTTGGTGCGCCCGCCTTCCGGGAAGATGCCGAAGGCCTCGCCCGAGCGCAGCACCTTGACCGCCGCCTCGAAGGACGCCCGTCCGGGCTTCTTCATGTCGACCGAGATGGCGCCGTAGGCGCGCAGCAGGGCGCCCAAGAGGGGCAGCCGGAACGGCTTCTCCCAGGCCATGAAGCGCACCGGTCGCTCGACGCCGACCATCAGGAAGGCGGGGTCGAGGTAGGTCGGGTGGTTCGCGGCGATGATGACCGCGCCCTCGCGGGGCACGTGGTGGGCGCCGTGCACCCGGATGTCGTGGTAGAAGGTGAAGAGCCAGCGCGCGAAGACGCGCAGCGCCTCGTGCACGGCCGGGGGGACCCGCGCGCGGGCCATAGCGCTATTCGCCGAGGACCTTCACGACCACGCGCTTCTTGCGCTGGCCGTCGAACTCCGCGTAGAACACCTGCTCCCAGGGGCCCAGGTCCAGCTTCCCGGCCGTCACCGGCAAGGTCGTCTGGTGGCCGACCAAGGTGCGCTTCAAATGCGCGTCCCCGTTGTCCTCGCCGGTGGCGTGGTGGCGGTAGTCGGCGGCCGGGGCCAGCCTCTCGGCCCAATCGAGGAAGTCCGCCTTGAGGCCCTCCTCCTCGTCGTTGACCCAGATGCCGGAGGTGATGTGCATGGCGCTGACGAGGCAGAGGCCTTCCTTGACCCCGCTCTTGGCGACGACCTCTTCCAGGCGATGGGTGATGTTCACGAGCTCGCGCTTGAGGCGCGTCTCGAAGAACACGTACTCGGTGGCCGACTTCATGCCAGCTTGAGCTCCATGCGCAGCGCGTGCGCCTCGCCGGAGGGCTCGCCCTCGGCGGCCGTGAATCCCGCCTTCTCGTACATCGCGCGGGTCCCGCGGTACTCGCCGCCTTCCGGGCACGGGTCCACGGGGTAGGCCTCGAGGGAGGTCGCGCCGCACGCCTTGGCCTCGAGCGCGGCCAGCCGGATGGCCTCCGCCGAATAGCCGCGGCCGCGGTGCGAGAAGCCGATGGCCAGGCAGGCGATGGACCACACGCCCTCGCCCGTGGGCCCCAGCCGGCTGCCCGGGCGCTCCTTGAGGTAGGGGAACCCCGCCTTGGGCCCCGCGGCGATCCAGCCCACGTAGGTCCCGTCGTCGTCGCGCTCGAGCAGGTAGCCGACGACGTCGCCGGCGCGCACGCGCGCCTCGGTGGCGGCGAGGTTCTCCTTCGGGCGCTCCTTGCAGCGGGCGTCCCAGTCGGGCCCGAAGCCGGTCCACACGGCGCAGTAGCAGCCGCCGAACTCCTTGCCGGCCATCAGCCGCTCGAAATGCTGCATGTGCCGGCCGTCCAAACGGACCAGGTTGAGCTTGCTCACCGTTCCTCCTCGACCTTCTTGATGCGCAGAGTGACCGACTCGGCCTTCTTGCCCAGCCGCTGCAGGCGGTCCCGCAGGTCCATCGGCAGGGACGCGTCCTTCAAAAGCTCCTGGACCTTGGGCGCCATCGGGCCCACGATGCGGTCCCAGAAGCCGGCCGACTTGATGGCGTCGAGGACTTTGGGCTTGCTCTCCGGGCCGAACTCCCAGCGCTCGTCGGAGCGCATCACGGCCTCGTACTTCTGCCCGAAGGCCTTCACGTAGCCGCGCTCCTTGAGCACGGCCACGATCTCGGCCTTGAGCGCGTCGGCCTTCTCCTCGAGCTCCTTCATCTCGTCGTGGGCCTTGCCGTAGCGGTCGACGAGCTTGGCGAGCTTGGCGTCGTCTTTGAGCGCGGGGGACTCGGCCGCCTCGGCCTTGGGGTACTGGTGGGCCCAGGCGGGGCAGAGAGGTTTGAAGTCGCACCAGTGGCAGATCTGCTCGGCCGTCATCGAGCTCGAGGGCTTGCCCAAAGAGGTGTTGCGCTCGAAGACCGTGGGGAAGTGCTTGATCTCGGCCCGCTCGAGCTTGCCGGTGTTCGCCTTGATGTCGCCGGCGACGCGGACCACGCGCTCGCGCAGGGCCTGCACCTGGGCGGCGGAGTGCGGCTCGGAGTTGACCGGCGTCTGGGAGGGCAGATGGTAGAGGGTCAGACGTTCGACCTTGAGGCCCAAAAGCTCCTCGCAGGCCATCTGGTACATGGTCAGCTGGTCCGAGAGCACCGCGGCGTCCTTGGCGAAGGCCTTGCCGGTCTTGTAGTCGAGGATGGCGATGCGGTCGTCGCCCACCTTGTCGATGCGGTCGACGAAGCCCGTGACCTTGACGCCTTCGACGTCCAGGTTGAAGCCGTACTCGACGAAGTAGGGGATGCGGTAGTCGGCCAGGTGCTTGGCGTAGTACTCCTTGAGGATGGTGCGCCCCTGCTCCTTGTAGTCGGCCTCCTGCTTGGCGTCCTTGTAGCCCTCGGTGAGCCAGTTGTCGTCCAAGTAGCGCAAAACCTCGGGCAAGGAGGGGGGCGGCAGGGTCTTCACGGAATAGAAGTACTCCAAGGCGTCGTGGATGGACTTGCCGAAGGAGAAGAAGTGCTTGGGCTTCTCGGGCACCTTCTGGATGTACCGGAAATGCCACTTCATGGGGCATTCCAGGT
>SCTT01000378.1 GCA_004322435.1 bacterium | reverse complement strand
GTGACGGAACGTGTCGGATTTCAAGCGCCGTACGAACGCATAGTTCAAGTCCCAAGCGCCCGCGGGGCTGTCGAGACGCAGGTTCGTGCCCAGGTCGTAGAAGCCGGTGTAGACGTCCTGGAGCGCCGCCGTGGAGAGCTGCGTCGTCAGCGCCTCGCGGCGGTCCTCGTAGACCTCGCGGAAGGCCGCGCGCGGCGTGAGGCTGACGCCTTTGGCCAGGAGCACGGTCTGCGTCGTCTCGACGCCGCTGCCCACCGCATGCTGCTGGAAGCCGCGCGTCCGGTCGTAGGAGTTGTCGGCGAAGGAGTTCACCGTGAACAAGAGCGGGACGTGCGGGACGCTCAGAGGCGCCGTCTGCCAGTCGACGCGCGGGGTGCTCTCGGACGCCCGCGCGAAGCGGCCCCCGGGGGTGCCGGTGTCCTGGCGCGAATACGACAGACGCGTCGTCGTCAGCGCGGTGCGGCGCACGAAGGCCGCCGAGTTCATCAGCTCCGAGGTGACGCGGAAGGCGTTCGAGCGCACGTAGTTGTTGTTGACGTCGGGGTCGGACTGGGCCTGCAGCCGGCCCTGGAACGCGTAGCTCGAGCCGAAGGACTGATACTGCGAGCCCAAGAGCGTCCAGCGGCGGCGCTTGGTCTCGTCGTCGCCGGCGTGGTAGCCGTAGAGGGCGCCGCGGGAGTCCGGCGAGGGCTGGAAGTTGAGCTCGGCGCCCTCGGCGAGGTTCTGCTCCGTGTAGTAATCGAGGAAGAGCTTCCCGTAGAGCGCCTCGGTGACGCTGAACATCGTGTTCGTGCGCAGCGACCCGCCGTTGCGCTTGTCGTAGCCGGGGATCACGCGCGTGCGCAGCAGGCGCTTCTTCTTCAGGGACTTCCACAGGAAAGGCGTGTAGAAGACCGGGACCTTGCCGACGTAGAAGCGCACGTTGTAGGCGGTCATGCGCTTGCGCGGCGTGATGTGCAGGCTCGAGGAGCGGAAGTGGTAGTGGGGCGGCAGGCCGTCGCAGCTCGTGAAGTAGGCGCCCTTGAAATGGCCCCGACCCAGCGCGTCGAGCGAGCCGCGCCGGCCCCACACGTGCCACGGCGGGTACTCGGCCTTCACGTCCCCTACCCAGCCCGAGCGGTCGGCCAGGTCGAACTCCCCGTCCTCGCCGCGCAGGACCGTCAGGCCGTCGTCGACCTCGAAGCCGCCGCTGGCGCGCGCCTTGCGCGTCTGCATGTTGACCCGCACCGCGTCGCCGCGCAGCGTCCAAGTGGAGCCCTTGAGCACGACCCCGCCCTTGAGGAGGATGCGCGCGTCCGCGCCGGTGGTGCTGCCCTCGTACTCGAAGAAGTCGGCCGAATAGACGACCGGCGAGGAGACGGGCGCGGCCGGGAGGGTGAAGTCGGGCAGACCCGAGGCCGCCGAGGTCGAGGCCGCGCCCGCGGGGGCGGCCAGGAGGCAGGCCAACGCGAGGAGCCTAACCATCCCGCTCCAGCGCGTACACGGCGGCCCCGACGGCGCCCAGGTCCAGCCGGCGCGCGACCGAAAGGCGCAGGCTTCCGAACGGGCCTCGGAAGCTCTCGGCCCCGGCGGCGTTCTCCACCTCGCCGAGGTAGAGCCTTCCGGCCCGCGAGAGCCCGCCGCAGAAGACGACGGCGCGGGGGTTGAACGCGTACACCAGGTTCACGACGCCGATGCCCAGGGCCTTCCCGACGCGGCGCCAGGCCTCGCGGGCCAGAGCGTCCCCGCGCTCCGCGGCCTCGGAGACGTCCTTCGGCGTGAACGCGGCGCCGCGCAGGCGGCTGCGCGCGCGCGGACGTTCGGCCAGCAGGTCGCGCACCGTGCGCTCCAAGCCGTAGCTGCCCGCGTGGGCCTCGAGGCAGCCGCGGGCCCCGCAGCGGCATGGGTACCCGCCGGCGACGACCCGCATATGCCCGAACTCGGCGGCGGTGCCGGTGGAGCCGACGACGAGCCGCCCGCCCAGCACCGCCCCGCCGCCGACGCCGGTCCCCAGGGTGAGCGCCAGGACGTCCGGGACGCGGCGGCGCAGCTCGACGGCGTAGGCGCCCCAGGCGGCCATGTTGGCGTCGTTGTGGAGCGCGACGCGCCGGCCGAGCGCCCGGGACAAGGACGCCCGCAGCGGAAACCCCTCGAAGCTCAGCAGGTTCGGCGAGCGGCGGATGCGTCCCGCGCGCGGGTCCACGTCGCCCGCGATGGCGACGCACAGGCCGGGCGCCCGTCCGCCGAGCCCCGACTCGAGGCGCTTGACGAGGGCGGCGGCCTCGGCGATGAAGGCCCGGGCGCCGCGCTCGGGGCGCGTCGGCACCGAAGCTTCGGCCAAGACCTTGCCCCCGCCCGTGGCGGCGGTGGCCTTGAGGAAGGTCCCGCCGGCGTCGAGGCCGAGGCCGAAGCTCACGCCGGCACCCGGCTGAGCTCGCCTAAGGCGAACCCCGCCAGATAGAAGGAGCCCACGACGGCCCCCGCGGGGGCGCTGTCTTCCGCCAGCGCGGCCACGGCGGCGACGGGGTTGGGCTCGACGCGCACCTCGCGCGCGCCGCGGCGCCGCAGCGCCTCGGCCAGCCGCCCCGCGTCCAACGCGCGCGGCGAGGGCGGGGCGGTGGCGATGAAGCGCCCCGCCAGCGGGGCGGCCAGGTCCGCCAGGCGCTCCCAGTCCTTGTCGGCCAGCACCCCCATGACGATGAGCGGGTCCTGGCCCGAGAACGGGGAGCGGCTCCAGGTGTCCGCGAAGGCGGTCATCGCCGCCTCGTTGTGGGCGCCGTCGAGGACGACGCGCCGGCCGCCGCCCAAAGGCAGGACCTGGAACCGGCAGGGCCAGACGGCCGTAGACAGGCCCTTGAGGGCCGCCGCCCTGTCGAAGGAGAGGCGGCGGCCGTTGAGTTCCTCCAAGGCCGCCACGACCAACGCCGCGTTCTTGAGGGCCGCGTCGCCCAAGAGCGGCACGCGCACGCGCGTGCCCCCGACGGTGGCGGCCTCCTGCGTGCCGCGCTCCCAGTCCTCGCGCAGGCGCGCCAAAGGGGCCGGGGCGCCGCGCATCCGGGCGCCCACCTTGCGCGCGCGCGCGGCCAGCACGCGCAGCGGGGCGGGGTCGTCTTCGCCGCACAAAAACGGGGCGCCGGGCTTGAGGATGCCCGCCTTCTCCCCGGCGATGAGCTCGAGCGTGTCCCCCAGGTGCTGCTGATGGTCGTAGGCGATGGAGGTCACGACGGTCAACAGCGGCTCGGGCAGGACGTTCGTCGCGTCCAAGGCCCCGCCGAGGCCCGTCTCGACGACGGCGACGTCCACGCGCTCCTGGCGGAACTGCATGAACGCCGCGGCCGTGACGAGCTCGAAATAGGTGGCTTCCTCGGGCTCCGTGCGCTTGAGGCGCGCGAGGTGCCGGGCGAAGTCGGCCCCGGAGACGGGCTTCCCGTCGACCCGGATCCTCTCGAGCGGCGTATGGAGGTGCGGGGAGGTCGTGAGGCCGGTCTTAAGGCCCGCGCCGCGCAGGGCCGCCTCGAGCATCGCGCAGAAGGAGCCCTTGCCGTTGGTGCCGGCGACGTGGACCGCGGGCAGGCCCACGTGGGGGTCGCCGACCGCCGCGAGGACGGCCTCCATGCGCGTGAGCCCCAGCTTCCAGCGCGTCTCCTGACGCCCGTCGAGCCAGGCCTTCGCTTCGGCGAACTCCATCAGCGCAGGCGGCGCATCCGGGCGCCCAAGCCGCGCAAGACGAGCTCGAGGCGCTCGTAGCCCCGGTCGATGTGGTAGACCCGCTGGATGACGGTGCGGCCCTTGGCCGCCAGCGCGGCCACGACGAGCCCGGCGCCGGCCCGGATGTCCGAGGCCATGATGGCGGCGCCCGAGAGCTCGGGGACGCCGGTGACCACCGCGCTCTCGGAGTGCGCCTCGATGCGCGCGCCCATGCGGGCCAGCTCGGCGGCATGGAGGAAGCGCCGCTCGAAGATGGCCTCCTTCACGCGGCTCACGCCCTTGGCCAACGTCATGTAGGCCATCCAGGGGGCCTGGACGTCCGTGGGAAACCCCGGATGCGGCTCGGTGACGACGTTGACGGCCTTCGGCCGCCCCGCGGCCCGGACGCGCAGGCCGCCTTTGACCTCGCTGACCTTCGCCCCCGCGCGGCGGAGGGCCTTGATGAGGGCGGTCAGATGGGACGGGACCGCCCCCTTGAGGGTCACGTCCCCTCCCGCGGCGGCGACGGCCACAAGCAAGGTGCCCGACTCGATGCGGTCGGCGATGACGCGGTGGTGCGCCCCCTTCAGGCGCTCCGCCCCTCGCACGACGACCCGGGACGTGCCCGCGCCGGTCACCCGGGCGCCCAGCGACGTCAGGAAATGGCCGAGGTCCTCGATCTCGGGCTCGCGGGCGGCGTTCTCGATGACCGTCTCCCCCTCCACGGCGGCGGCGGCCATCATCACG
Organism: bacterium; assembly: GCA_004322435.1. GTDB lineage: Bacteria > Elusimicrobiota > Elusimicrobia > UBA1565 > UBA1565 > SCTT01. The sequence continues at coordinate 4,265 of SCTT01000378.1, read as the reverse complement.
TTCTCCGTCGCCCCCACCGAGGGGAAGCGGAAGCGCACCTTGGACGGCTCGAGCGCCCCGGTCAGGTACACGTCGCCTTCCTTGGTCGACGCGGCGGCGCCCATCGCCTCCAGGCCCTTCACGTGGATGTCCACCGGGCGCAGGCCGATGGCGCAGCCGCCGGGCAAGGAGACGCGGACCTTGCCGAAGCGGGCCAAGAGCGGGCCGGCCACCAAGATGGACGCGCGCATCTGCTTGACGATGTCGTAGGGGGCGTGGGTGACGAGGGCCTTGCCGTAGGTGACCTTCACCCGCTTGCCCGAGACCTCCACCTTCTTGCCGAGGGTCTCCAAGAGGCGGAAGGTGGTGCGGATGTCCCGCAGGGCCGGGACGTTGTCCAGGACGCAGTCCTCGTCTGTGAGGAGGGTCGCGATGAGGATGGGCAAAGCCGAGTTCTTCGACCCGTTGACCTGGTAGGTCCCGCGCAGCCGCCGCCCGCCGTCGATGACGAATTCGTCCATGGTTGGATTCTACCTTTACACCGTCGCCGCGGCGAACCGGTCCATCCCCTGCGCGTCCTTCACGATACGAACCGCGGAGAGCCCCCCTTTCACCAGGAGGGCGCGCACGTCGGCGGCCTGGCCGGCGCCGAACTCGAGGAGGACCCGCCCGCCCGGCTTCACCAGGCGCTTGGCGTCCCCGGCGATGGCCCTCAGGTGCAACAGGCCGTCCTTGCCGCCGTCTAAGGCCAGGCGGGGCTCCTTGAGGACTTCCGGCTCCAAGCGGTCCACCTCGGCCGAGGGGATGTAGGGGGGGTTCGACACCGCGACGTCGGCCCAGGGCGCCCCGGAATGGGGTTTGAAGAGGTCCTCTTTGAGGACCTTGACCCGTCGCGAGACATGGTTGGCCATCGCGTTGGATTCGGCCAGCCGCAGGGCGGAGGAGCTGACGTCGGTCGCGTAGACCACGGCGTCCGGCAGGCGCCGGGCGAGCGCGATGGCCACGCAGCCGGAGCCCGTGCCGACGTCCACGATGTGGACCGGGCGGCCCAGGGATTCGGCCTCCCGGGCCGCGAGCTCGACCAATTCCTCGGTCTCGGGCCGCGGGATGAGCACCGAGTCGTCGACCTCGATGCGGCAGCCGGCGAAGGGCTGCCAGCCCAGCACGTAGGCCAGCGGGATGCGCCGGCCCCGGCTCTTGACCGTCTCCCAGAAGCGCAAGGTCTCTTTGCGCGTGAGGGTTCGCGTGCCCTCCGCCTTGGCCTGCCCTCGGCCGACGCCCAGCGCCTCGGCCAGCAGGAACTCGGCGTTGACCGAGGCCTCGGGAACGCCCTTTTCGGCCAAGAAGGCCTCGGCCTTCGCCAGCCAGCCGGCCGCGGTGGTCGGCTCGGAGCCGCTCACGCGCCCGTGCCGCGCAGCAGGACGTCCTCTTCCTCGCGGCGCAGGGCGTCGAGGATGGGCTGGATCTCGCCTTCCATGATGAGCGGCAGGTTGTGCCAGGACTGCTCGAGGCGGTGGTCCGTGCAGCGGTTCTGCGGGAAGTTGTAGGTGCGGATCTTCTCCGAGCGGTCGCCGGTGCCGACCTGCAGGCGCCGGACCTCGGCGTGGGCGGAGACGGCCTTTTCCTTGGCCGCGGAAGCCAGGCGCGCGGCCAGGATGGACATGGCCCGCATGCGGTTCTGACCCTGGGAGCGCTCCTCCTGGCAGGCCACGACGACGCCCGAGGGGAGGTGGGTGATGCGGACCGCGGTCTCGACCTTGTTGACGTTCTGGCCCCCGGCGCCGCCGGCCCGGAAGGTGTCGACCTTGAGGTCTTTGACGTCGATCTTGATCTCGGTCTCCTCGATCTCGGCCATGACGGCGACGGTGACGGTGGAGGTGTGGACCCGGCCCGAGGCCTCGGTCTCGGGGACGCGCTGGACGCGGTGGACGCCGCCCTCGAACTTGAGCCAGCCGAAGGCCCCGGGGCCGACGATGAGCAGGGTCCCCTGCTTGACGCCCTTGAGTCCCGTCTTCGAGATCTCGACGACCGAGGTCTTCCAGCCGCGGCTCTCGGCGTAGCGCGAGTACATGCGCATGAGGTCGGCCGCGAAGAGCGCCGACTCGTCCCCGCCGGCGCCGCCGCGCAGCTCGATGTACACGTTTTTATCCGCGTCGGGGTCCTTGGGCAGGAGGTCCCGGCGCAGCGCCGCGTCGAGGGCCTCGATCTCCTTGGAGAGGGCCCCGGCCTCCTCGCGCGCCAGCTCCCCCATCTCGGGGTCGGCGGACAGGGACTCGGCCTCCTTCAGGGCCTTGGCGGCTTCGGCCCGGCGGCGGATGCGCTCGACGATGGGCCGGAGCTCGGCGTGGCGCGCCGCCAGCCGCTGGCGTTCGCCGGAGGGCGGGGGCGTGGGCGAGGAAAGCGCGGCCTCGACGGACGCGTACTCCTTCTCGAGCTCGGCGTATCTCTGCTGAGACATAAAAAGAAGAGGGCCCCGGCCGCTAGGCCGGGGCCCTCTTTAGGCGACGCTAGTCCTTCTTCGCGCCGGAGGCCTTCTTCGCGTCCTTCTTGTCCGTCGCGGGGGCGTCGCCCACGCGCGGGGCCGAGGACAGGGTCTTGAGCTTCTTGTTGAGCCCCTGCTTGATGCCCTGGACCTTCTTGACCTCGGTCTTGACCTCGCGGGCGATCGTCTTGCCCTCGGTCTTCGCGAAGCGCTTCTGGAAGCGCTCGACGCGGCCGGCGGTGTCGACGAGGCGCTGCTTGCCGGTGAAGAACGGGTGGCAGGCCGAGCAGATCTCGAGCTTGATCTCCTTGCGGGTGGCGCGGGTCTTGAACACCGAGCCGCAGGCGCAGGAGACCGTGGCGACGTAATAGTTGGGGTGGACTTCAGCCTTCATGGGTATTCCTTCCTTTACGAGTCTAGGACGTGATTATAGCAGATTCCGCCCGACGATGACCGCCGCCGCCAGGGCCAGCGCGGCGACCCCGGCCTCGAGGACCTGGTTGCGGCGGGGCGGCCGCCGTTCCGCCTTCGGGGCCAAAGCGTCCCTCAAGTCGGGCTCCGGCAGCCGGGCGAGCAGGGGGGCGGCGGGGCGCCCCGGCACGTCCACCGACAGGGAATCCCCCGGCGTCAGGCTGATCCCGGTCTCCGCCAGCGCTTCCTCCAGCTCCGCCCCGCTCCCCTTGAGGCCGCCCGGCACCCGGTACACTCCGGCGTTGTCCACCTCGACCCGGCCGCCGTCGTAGACGGCCAGCGACCCGCCCTGCCACACGGCGAGCGCGAAGTCCCCGACCTCGACGGACACCGGCAGCGTCCCGGGGAGGGAGGTGACGCGCAGGCCGCGGCCCTCGGCCGCCGAGACCCGGAACATCGACCCGGCGGGGGCGATGACGCGGGCGTGGACGTCCGACTCGAAGACCGCCCGGCCGGAGGTCACCTCGACGACCGTGCCGGGCCAGAACTCGAGCTCGTCGGCGGAGACGGGGCCGCGCAGGGAGTTGGTGAGGGAGTCCGACACGCGCACGCGCATCGTCCCCTCGAGCTCGGTGACGCGCAGGCGGGGCACGCCCCAGTCCGCCCGGACGGGGCAGGCGAAGGCGAGGACGGCGAGGATGATGGGATTCATGGGGGTTCCCTCCACCTAAAGGGTACCCCCCGCGAATTAAAAGGGTGTCAAATCGCTATGGATGGGAGGTGAAGGCAGGCCATTCCCACTTCAATCGATGCCTATCAGCGTATTGAGGCGCGCCACGACGTCATCGACGACCCCCTCGGGGACCCGCCCGAAGGACCTCGCCCTGCGGGTGCGCCAATCCATGCTCCTGACCTGGTCTGCCAACACGACCCCCTGCACCGGCAATCCCGGCGGGAGCTGGACCTCGTACGGGTATCCCTTCACCTTACTGGTCACGGGCGCGAACACGGCCAGACCCGATTTGCGGTTATAGTCCTTCGGAGAAAGGACGAGGGCCGGGCGAAGCCCGGCCTGTTCGTGACCTGCCTGTGGATTGAAATCGAGCCAAACCACATCGGCACGGTCGGGAGCCGTCACCAGAATTCCTTGCCGACCGGAGGCCCCCAATCTACCTCGCCGTGCAGGTTCTCGGGCTTCATCTTGGCCAACAGCTCCGAGAGCTTGTATTTGCGCTTGCGGACCGGCCGGATGACGATTTCGCCCTTGCGGGCGGTCACCTCGACGACGGTGCCCTCACAAACCATGGAGGCCTCAGCGGCCGCCTTGGGGATGCGGACGCCCAGGCTGTTTCCCCAGCGCATGAGCTTGGTCGACATGATAGTGTACCCAAAG
>SCTT01000377.1 GCA_004322435.1 bacterium | reverse complement strand
GCGCGCGGTCGGCATGGACGGCCGCGCCGTCCAGGCGTTCGCGGACGGGTCGTACTCCTCGACGGCGCCGGTCGGCCCCGCGCCGCCCACGGCGTAGACCTTGCCGCCGATTGCCGCCGCGCCGAAGTGGGAGCGCACAGCCGAGAGCGGCGCCCGCGTCGTCCAGGCGTCGCCGGCGGGGTCGTAGAGCTCGTTGAGGTCGGAAGCGCCGCCGGTGTCGCCGCCAAGTGCGTGGATCTTGCCGTCGACGACCGCGACGCCGAAGTACCCGCGGGCCGTCGGCATGTCCGCCCGGCCCGTCCAGGCGTTCGCCTCCGGGTCGTACGCCTCGTTGACGGCGAGGAAGCCCCCGTTCCGGCCCCCGATGGCATAGAGCCGGCCCCCGACGGAGGCCAGGCCCAACCCGTAGCGGGGCGTGGACAGCGAAGCCCGCGGGGACCAGGCGTCGGCGGCCGGGTCGTAAGCCTCGGTCTCCCCGCGCGCCGCCCCGTCAAAGCCGCCGGCGACGTAGACGTGCCCGCCCAGGGCGGCGGCCGCCACGCTCTCGCGCGCCGGCGCCGACACGGCCGCGCGGGCCGTCCACGTCTCCCCGTGTCCGGAGAGGTAGACGCCGTTCAAGGAGACCTTCGTCCCGGAGAGGCCGGCGTAAAGGCGCGAGAAAGCCGGCGTCGCGGCGTACGCGGAGGCCACGAGGCTGTGGGTCGTCACGGCTTCGACGTAGACGCCCGTGGGCGCCTCGATGGCGGTGGCGGTGGAGCCCAGGACGAACCAGGAATAATCCGTCACGTCGGCCGCGTTGTAGGCCTGGACGCGGAAGTAGTGGGTGACGTTCACGGCCAGCCCGGACACGGTCGCGGACGAGTTGCGGGTGAAGGACGAGGCCGCCACCGGCAGGAAGGTGGACATCGTCGAGGCCTGGACGAGGTAGGAGGCGCCCGGGCCGTTGTAGCCGCCGGCGGCCGTGCCGGAGGACCAGGCGACGGTGATCGAGGAGGCGAAGACGCCCGGGAAGAGTTCGGCGCCGGCCTGGGGCAAGGTGGCGACGGCCAAGGTGTAGGTTGAGGCGGTGGTTTCCACGGTCTCCACGCCGATGGAGTTGCGCGCCTTGGCGGTGAAGGAATAGAGGGTGTTCGGCGTCAACGCCGTGAAGGAGGAGGCGGTGCCGGGGTCGAATCTCTCATGTGTCGGCAAATACGAACCGTTATACCCGCCGGAACAGTAGAGCCGCCCGCCGAGCACGGTTCCAGCGGCGCTGTGGCGCCCCGTAGGCATAGGCGAACGGAGCGTCCAGGAATCGACTCCAAAGTCGTAAACATGGTGCAGGCTCGACGCGTCTCCACCGACCGCATGAATCCTATCCCCGATGACGCCCGCGCAGGGCATTCCGTGAACCACTGGAAGGGGGGCCTTTACGCTCCAGCTGTTCAGCGAGGGGTCGTAAGCCTCATGCGTGCCAAGGTAGCCCGGCCCCGAACCGTCGAACACATGGATGCGGCCTGCCAAAACGGCCGCCTCCACGCTCCGCCTGGGCGTCGGCATCGACGCCCGGACGCTCCAGGAATCGCTCTGAAGGTCATATCTAAGGTTCGTGTCGAGGTAGACGGCGTTGAATCCGCCGAAGACGAAGAAGCCGCCATCGAACACCACCCCCGCCACTCCCAACCGCGCCGACGGCATGGGATTGCGGTTGCTCCACGAGTTCGCGATCGGATCGTAGGCTTCCACACTGCTGGTGGGAACCTCGTTGCCGGCCGAGCCCCCCGCAACGATCACCTGGCCTGCGACAAACCCGGCGGCATGATCGTAACGGGCCGTCGCCATCCCGGCGCGGGGCGCCCAGCTGTCGAGCACCGGGTCGTATTCCGCCGTCACGCCGGTCGGAACTCCAGCAGAAGTCGCGCCGCCTATGACGAGCAGCTTCCCTCCGAGACTGACGGAAGCCGCCCTTTCGCGGGCATTGGTCATCGGCGTCCTGGCGGACCAAGACTCCCCATGCCACCCCGAGTAGTTCCCCGCCAGCGCGATATTCGTCCCCGACAGGCCGACCGTCATGCTCGAAAACGCCGGGCCCGCCGCGTACGCCGCCGCGGTGATGGCACGCGTGGAGATTTCGTCGAAGACGATGGCCGTCGGCGCCTCGATGGCGGTCACGGTAGAGCCCAGGAAGTACCAGTCGTTCGGGACGTTGACCGAGTTGTAGGCGCGCACGCGGAAGTAGTGCGTGGCGTTGACGAAGAGACCGGGGACCGCGGCGAAGGTGTTGGCCGTCAAGGACGACCCGGCCACGCTCATAAAGGAAGAGAGCGTGGACCCCTGCACCAGGTAGGTGGCGCCCGCCCCGTTGAAGCCGCCGGCGGCGGTGCCGGGGGCCCAGTTGACGACCACGCTCGAGGCGTTGACCTCGGAGAAGAGGGCGCCGACCGGCATCGTCGCGGCCGCCAAGGTGTAGGTCGAGAATGTCAGCGTCTCGCCGGTCTCCATGCCGACGGAGTTCCGGGCCTTGGCGCGGAAGGCGTAGAGGGTGTTTGGTGTGAGGGCGGTGAAGGAGGAGGCGGTGCCGGGGTCGTAGCGCTCGTTGGCGGAAAGGTACACCCCGTTGAAGCCGCCCACCGCGTAGAGGCGGCCGCCGAGCGCGGCGACGCCCAGGTCGTGGCGGAGCGTGGGCATCGACGCTCGAGTCGTCCATGCATCCGGCCCGGGGTCGTATTCCTGGTTCAGCGCGAGATTCCCTCCGTCAGACCCGCCGATCGCGTAGACTTTGCCGCCGATGACCGCGGCGGCGAAGGAATTCCGGGCCGCCGGCATCGACGCCTTGGCCGTCCAAGAGTTCAGGGCCGGGTCATAGGCGTGGTTGTCGACGACCGGCAATCCGTTCAGCCCGCCCAGCAGATAGACCTTTCCCCCGACGGAGACCGCCGCGGCGCGCGGGCGCGCGACGGCCAGATCGGCCTTCACCGTCCACGCGTCCGTCGCGGGGTCGTACTCTTCGTTGGATATGAGGTTGCTGCCGTTCGACCCGCCCATCGCGTAGATCCGGCCGTCTACGACCGCGGCGGCGAGCAAGTTCCTCGCGGTCGGCATGGAGGCCTTGGCCGTCCAGGCGTTGAGCGTCGGGTCGTATTCCTGGTTGCTCGCCCGGTAGGTACCGTTGTCGCCGCCTCCCAGAGCATAGAGCCTTCCTTGGGCGACGGCCGCGGCGAGGTAGTTGCTGCCCGTCAGCATCCCGGTCTTGGCAGTCCAGACGTCGGCGACAGGGTCATACTCCTCGTTCGTCCCCAGCTCGGTCGCTCCGTCGCTGGTCCCGCCGAAGGCATAGAGCCGGCCTCCCAGAGCGACGGCCGCCAAGCCGTAACGGGTCGTGTTCATGCCGGTCTTCGTGGTCCAACCCTCCGAGTGCCACCCCTGGTAGTTCCCCGCCAGCGCGATGTTCGTCCCCGAGAGGCCCGCCGTCATGCTCGAGAAAGCGGGCGTCGCCGCGTACGCCGCCGCGGTGATGGAATGCGTCGACACCTCGTCGAAGGTGATGGCCGTCGGCGTCTCGATGCGCGTGACGGTGGACCCCAGCGCGGCATACGCCGTGTACACCCCCGCGTGGTTGCGCGCCGCGACGTGCAGATACCACGTGGCGTTGGCCGACACCCCGTTCATGAGGAGCGCGGGCACCGCCGCCACCGCCACGTAAGATGACACCAGGTTCCCCGAGAACGCGTTCGGGAAGCTCCCCCCCGTCGTCAGCACCACGGTGTAGGTCGTGATGCCCAAGGCGTTGCCGTTGGTGTCCCAACTGACGGTCACGGACGAGGCGCCCACCATCGTGAAGGTGGAGGCCGCGCTCAGAGGCTCCGCCGCCAAGGTCAGCACGGTCACCGCCGTCGAGGTGACGACTCCGCCGCTAGAGACCGCCGCCACGTAGGCCGTGTAGGTGGAGTTGGCCGCCAGGCCCGAGAGCGTCACGGTCGTCGACGTCCCCACCCCGGCCACCGCCCCGGCCGCGCCCGTCCCGAAGCCCACCGCGTAGAGCGGGCCGCCCGACGGGCTCGAGTAGTAGACGCGGTAGCCGAGCTCGCCGGCCGCGTTGTCCACCCAGCGCCAGGCGATGCTGCTCGTGAAGACCCCGGCCGCCCCGAAGCCGGTCGGAGCGCCGACCTTGCTGCGGTTGTTGCCGCCCAGCGGGGCCGGCGCGCCGGCCGTCCCCCAGTGCGCGACGCGCAGGTCCAAGAGCGACGCCCCGAAGGGGTCGTTCGCCGCCTGATAGGAGATATGCACCCCGCCGTTGGCGTCCAGAGCCAGCGAGGGCGCCCCGAACTGACCGCCCGTGTCCACGGCCATCGTGCTCCACGCGACCCCGGTCCAGCTCGAGTAGCTCAGGTCGTTGCCGCCGTTGTTGACGTCGCTGATGTAGGCGATGTGCGGGCTCCCGGCCCCGTCCAAGGCGAGCGAGGCGTTGGCGATGAAGCGGGAGTCGACGGTGGAGACCGTGTAGCTTTGGCCCCCGTCGGAGGAGACCGCGTGCTTCAAGGGACCGTTGCCGGCCGAGGCATAGGCGGCATGGAGGCGACCGTCCGAATCCACGGCCAGCGCGGTGAAGGCCGGGTCCTGGTTGTCTAAAGAGACCCCGTGCGCCCAGGAGGAGCCGCCGTCGATGGAACGGGCCACCTTCAGGGCCGCGGCGTTCGAGTCGTAGAACATCGCGTACACGGTACCGTCCGGAGCGACGGCGATGCTGTCGTTGCCCTTCGCGTATTGGTTGCCGCCCCCCGAGGCCGCGACGGCCAGCGTCCACTGGTTGGCGCCCACCGAGCGCGCCACCCGGAAGTCGCTCGCCCCCGCGGTGTGGTTGGCGAGGTAGAGGTTGCCGGGGGCGTCGGCGGCCAAGCCGAGGTTGGCGAAGGCGGAGATGGCCGCGATGTCCGCGTCCGCGGCCCAGCTGCCGCCGTTGTTGGCCGACCGGATGACCCTCATCTGGTCCGTGCCCTGGGTCTGATAGGCGATGGCCAGCCGTTCGGAGTCCAGGACGGCCACCGAGGGGTTCCAGCCGAGCAGGCCCGCGGAGTCGATGGTGGACAGGCTCCAGGAGGCGCCGTTGTACTTGGCGTACTTGAGATCGTAGTTCGGAGAGTCGTCCTGGTAGCCGACGTGGAGGTTGCCCGCCCCGTCGACGGCCAGGCTGTTCGCGTAGACGCCGGCCGCGGAATCGACCGTCTCGAAGGAGAACGGCGAGCTGAACGCCGCGGCGGTGTCCGAGACGACCGACCAGTTCCCCGCGGCGTTGCGGGCCCAGACGTTGAAGCGGACGAGCGCGGCGCTGGGCAGGTCCGCGATGGTGGTGGAGACCCGCACGCCCGGCGCGATGGGGCCCGTGGCGATGACGACTTGGGCGTTGGCCGTGCTCCAGAAGACGGCGGTCTGGGTGCTCCACTGCACGCGCACCTCGGCGCCCGGACCCAGCACGCGCAGGCCGCCCTCGTCCCCGGGGCTCTTCCAGACGAGCGTCAAAGTGTTCGAGGACCCGGACTGGTAGGCGCTGGGCGCGGTCGGCGAGGAGGGGGCGACGACCATCGTCGAGCCCGCGACGAACCAGGAATGGTCGGTCGCGCCGTAGGAGTTGTACGCCTGGACGCGGAAGTAGTGGGTGACGTTGGCGGCCAGGCCGGTCAGCGTCGCCGATGAGAAGGCGGTCAGCGAGGAACCCGCCACCGGGAGGAAGGTCGGCATCGTCGAGGCCTGCAGCAGGTAGGTCGCGCCGGGGCCGTTGAAGCCGCCGGCGGCCGTGCCCGACGCCCAGTTGACGGCGACGCTCGCGGTGTAGACGGCGGAGAAGACGGGCGTGCCGGCCAGGGGGATGGTGGCGGCGGCCAGGGTGTA
>SCTT01000376.1 GCA_004322435.1 bacterium | reverse complement strand
CCGCGCCAACCCCCATATGCTCGAGGGCATCTTGGTCGAGTACTACGGGACCATGACCCCCTTAAAGCAGGTCGCCGCGGTCTCCGTCCCCGAGGCGCGCACCTTGGAGATCCGCCCCTGGGACGCCAACGCCTATAAGTCCCTGGAATCCGCGCTGATGGCCGCCAACCTGGGCGCCCAGCCCCAGGGCGACGGCGCCGTCCTGCGCCTGTCCTTCCCGGCCATGACCGAGGACCGCCGCAAGGACCTGGCCAAGGGCGTCGGCAAGACCGGCGAAGAGTACCGCGTGGCCATCCGCACCGAGCGCCAGGTCGCCAACCAGGCCCTCAAGGCCGAGGCGAAGTCGGCGAACTGGCCCGAGGACAAGGTGAAGGGCGCCGAGGGCGGCATCCAGAAGCTCACCGACCAGTACATCGCCGAGATCGACAAGATCGTCGCCGAGAAGCAGAAAGAAATCACCACCATCTGATGTCCCGTCCCGCCGGGGCGGCAGAGTCGGGGCTCGACCCCAAGAAGCTCCCGAAGCACGTCGCCGTCATCATGGACGGCAACGGCCGCTGGGCGAAGGCCAAGGGCCTGCCCCGCGTCGCCGGCCACAAGGCGGGCGTGGAGTCGGTCCGGGCCGCCACCCGCGCCTGCGGCGAGCTCGGCATCGAGGCGCTGACCCTCTACTCCTTCTCCACCGAGAACTGGCTGCGCCCCGAAGACGAGGTCTCGGAGCTCATGCGCCTCTTGGCCTGGGCCCTTAAGGGCGAGACCGCCGAGCTCGACAAGAACAACGTGCGCCTGATGGCCTCAGGGCGCATCGGCGGCCTGCCGGGCGCCGTGCAGGACCAGCTCGCGGCCTCCATCAAGAAGCTCGCGAAGAACACCGGGCTCATCCTCAACCTCGCGCTCAACTACGGCTCGCGGGCCGAGATCGTGGACGCGGTCAACTCCCTTATAAAGGAAGGCGCCCGCGAGGTGACGGAGGCGATGATCTCGGGGCGCATGTACACGGCCGGCCTGCCCGACCCGGACCTCGTCATCCGCACCTCGGGCGAGATGCGCATCTCGAATTTCCTCCTCTGGCAGGCCGCCTACGCCGAGTTCTACGTGACGCCGGCGTTTTGGCCCGACTTCCGGAAGGCCGACTTGGTGACGGCGCTCAAGGAGTACCAGACGCGCCAGCGCCGCTTCGGCGGGCTCTGATGCTGCTGCCCCGCATCCTGACCGCGGCGGTCGGCATCCCGGCGCTCCTGTACTTCATGCACTTGGGCGGGTTGGCTTACTGGCTGCTCGTCACCTCCATCGCGGCCTTGGCCCTCCACGAATACGCGACGGTGCTGTGGCTGGGCGGGCGCGGGGTGCAGCGCGGCCTCGTGGTGCTCGGCGGGGCCTTCGTCGCGGGGGCCGTCGGCCTCGACGGGGCGCCCTGGCCGTCCAAGGGCCTGCCCGCGCTGGCTGTGACTTTGGTCACAGCGTTGGCCGTGCTGCGCGAGCTCTTCCGCACCGAACATTCCCTGGACCGCGCCGCGCTGACGGTCTTCGGCGCGCTCTTCGTGGGCTGGCCGCTGGGACACCTCCCCCTCATCCGCGGGCTCGAAGACGGGGCGAGCTGGACGTACCTCCTTTTCGTGACGGTCTGGGTCTGCGACAGCGCGGCCTATTTCACCGGCATGGGCTTAGGCCGGCACAAGCTCGCCGAGGTCGTGAGCCCGAAGAAGACGTGGGAA
>SCTT01000375.1 GCA_004322435.1 bacterium | reverse complement strand
CGTTCGTCCCCGACACCCCCGCCGTCATGCTCGAGAAGGCCGGAGCGTAGGCCGCCGCGACGATGCTGTGAGTCGTCACCTCGTCGAAGTAGACGGTCGTGGGGGCCTCGATGGCGGTGACCGTCGCTCCCAGGACGTACCAGTCGTTGGGGACGTTGACGGAGTTGTAGGCCCGGACGCGGAAGTAGTGGGTGGCGTTGGCGTAGAGCCCCGTCATGCTGGAGGAAGTATTGGCGGTCAGCGAGGCGCCGGCGACGCTTATAAAGGAAGGGAGAGTGGACGCCTGGACGAGGTAGGTCGCCCCGGCCCCGTTGAAGCCGCCGGCGGCGGTGCCGGGGGCCCAGTTGACCGTGACGCTCGAGGCATCGATGACGGTGAACACGGCTCCCAACGGGGCCGTGGCGGCGGCCAAAGTGTAGGTCGAGAAGCCCAGCGTCTCGCCGGTCTCGACGCCGAGGGAGTTGCGGGCCTTGGCCTTGAAGGCGTAGAGGGTGTTCGGGGTCAATACGGTAAACGACGAAGCGACCCCCGGGTTATACGCCTCGTTCGTGGCGACATAGGCTCCGTTGTCGCCGCCGACCACGAACGCCTTGCCGCCGACGGCGAACGCCGCCGCAAAACCGCGCCCCGTGAGCATCGGGGCCGCCGGCACCCAAGAGTCCGCGACCGGGTCGTAGCGCTCGGTCCGCCCCAGGATTCCGCCGTCGTTGCCCCCGAAGACGAAGATCTTCCCTCCGACGGCGGCCGCGCACACCTCGAACCGGGCGGCTGACATCGGGGCCTTCGTGGCCCAGGTATCCGCCGCCGGGTCGTACTCCTGGTTGAGCGCCAGGAGGCCGGCATCCGAGCCGCCCGCCGCGTAGACCCGGCCGTTCACGACGGCCGTCCCGAAGCGGTAACGGGGGGTCGTCATCGTGGCCTTCGTCGCCCACGAATCCGTCCCGGGATCGTACTCCTCGTTGGTGCCCAAGAACCCGGCGTTGTACCCGCCGACCACGTAAGCCTTGCCGCCGACGGCCGCCGCGCCCAGGCCGTGGCGCGCCGTCGGCATAGGCGTGAGCGTCCGCCACGAATCCGACAGCGGGTCGTACTGCTCGTTGAGGGCGGAGACGCCGGGGACGAGCCCGCCGAAGGCATGCAGCCTCCCTTCCAGGACGGAGACTGCGAGCGCGGCGCGCGGCGTCGGGGCGGAGGCGCGAGCAGCCCAGACGTCGGCCACGGGGTCGTAGACCTCGTTGACCGAGAGCAAGGCCCCGTTCGTCCCGCCCACCGCGTAGGCCTTCCCCCCGATGACGCCGATGGCGAGCTGCGAGCGCGGGGTCGTCATCGCCGCGCGGGCGTTCCACGATTCACCCTGCCACCCCTGATAGCTTCCAGCGAGCGCGATGTTCGTCCCGGAGAGCCCCATCGTCATGCTGGAGAACGTCGGCGCGTACGCCGCGGCGGTGATGGAGTGGGTCGTCACCTCGTCGAAGTAGACGCTCGTCGGCGTCTCGATGGCGGTGACGGTCGAACCCAGCGCCGTCGGCGCCGTCGGAGCCCCCGCCCGGTTGTAGGCCGTCACGGTCAGGTAGTAGGTGGCGTTAGGGAGGAGGCCGCTCAGCGTCGCCGACGGGGCGCCCTGCGGGGCCGTCGACAGCGAGGGCGCCCCGAGGGAAGGGGTGAAGCTGGCGAGGACGACCTCGTAGCGCGTTCCCGCCCCGTTCCCGTTCGCGCCCCACTCGACCGTCATCGACGACGCGCCGACCATCGTGAAGGTGGAGGCGGCCGAGACGGCGGGGTTGGCCAAGGTGACCGTCGTGCCCAGGAAGACCCAGTCGTTGGGCGACCCGACCACGTTGAGGGCGCGCACCCGGAAGTGGTTCGTCGCGTTGGCGGCCAGGCCGCCCACCTCGGCGGACAGGTTGAAGGTCGTCGAGGACCCCGCCACGGGGGCGAAGGTCGCCATCGTGGAGGCCTCCACGAGGTAGGAGGCGCCGGGGCCGTTGCCCGGGCCGGACCAGGCGACGGCGACGGCGCTCGAGTAAAGGGCGGTGAAGACCTGCCCGGCCGGGAAGGTCGCGAAGGCCAACGTGTAGGTGGAGACGGTCAGCGACTCGGCCGTCTCGCGACCCTCCGAATTCCGGGCCTTGGCCTTGAAGAAGTACTGGGTGTTCGGCGTCAACGCGGTGAAGGAGGAGGCGGTGCCGGGGTCGTACTCCTCGTTGGCGTTGAGGAAGGCCGCGCCGCTCCAGCCCCCGATGACATAGATCCGGCCGCCCGACGCCGCCGCGGCCGGCAGCGTCCGCGTGGTCGGCAGGGGCGCCCTGGACGTCCAGACGTCGGTCGCCGGGTCGTAGGAGGTGTTGACGTTCGTCGCCGCGGCGACGAAGCCTCCCAACGCGTAGACCTTCCCACCCAGGGCGGCCGTCGCATGGAAACTGCGGGGGGCCGGCATGACGGCCTTGGTCGCCCAAGAGTCCCCGAGGGGGTCGTATTCCTCGTTGGCCGTCAGGGCCGAACCGTTGTGCCCGCCGACCACGTAGACCCGGCCTCCCACGACGCCGGCGGAGGCGCCCTCGCGGGCCGTCGTCATGGACGCCCTCGGCGTCCAAGCGTCGGCGGCGGGGTCGTAGCGTTCTACCGTGTTGAGCCCCGCCGAAGCGCCGCAGCCGCTGGGGCAGCCGCCGAAGGCGTAGACGGCGCCGCCCACCGCAACCACCGCCGGCCCCTGGCGCCCGGTACTCATCGAGGCGCGGGCAGACCAGGCGTCCGACGCCGGGTCGTAGGCCTCGTTCAAGTTCAACCCCTCGATGCTGGCATGGGAACCGCCGACGGCGTAGAGCTTGCCGCCGAGGAGGGCCAGGCCCAAACGCTCGCGCCCCGTCGGCATCGCGGCCCGGGCCTCCCAGGCCCCGGTGACGGGGTCGTAGGCTTCATGGGTGGTCAGGTGGCTCCCGTTATAGCCTCCGACGACGTGCACCTTGCCCCCGACGGCGGCGGCCCCTGCGGCCTGGCGCAGCGGAGTGCCCGCCGCCTTCGTCGTCCACCGCTCCCCATGCCAGCCCTGGTAGACCCCCGCCAGTGCGACGTTCGTCCCCGACAGGCCCACCGTCATGCTCGAGAAGGCCGGCCCGCCCGCATAGGCGGCGGCCACGATGGAGTGCGTCGTGACCTCGTCGATGTAGACGGTCGTCGGCGCCTCGATGTCCGTCATCGTGGCTCCCAGCACGAACCAGTCGTTGGGCGCGCCGGTGGTGTTATAGGCGCGCACGCGGAAGTAGTGGGTGGCGTTGGGGAACAGGCCCGGCAGCTGGGCGTACGGGTTGGCGGTCAGCGAGGAAGCAGCGACCGGCGTGAAGGACGCCTTCGTCGCGGCCTGCACGAGGTAGGTGGCCCCGGCTCCGTTGTAGCCCCCCGCGTCGGTGCCGGAGGACCAGGACACCGTCAGCGAGGAGGCGAACACGGCGCTGAAGACCGGCGCGCCGGCCTGGGGGACGGTCGCGGCGGCCAAGGTATAGGTCGTCACCGCGACGCTCTCGGCGGTCTCGACGCCTGCCGAGTTGCGGGCCTTCGCTTTGAAAGAATACAGGGTGTTCGGCGTCAGGGCGGTGAACGAGGACGCGGTGCCGGGGTCGTATTCGTCGAAACTCGTCGAAGGAGAGCCCCCGACGAACCCCCCGGCGAGGTAGATCCGGCCGCCCATGACCGCGCTGCCCATGTTGTTGCGGGGAGACGGCATCGCGGCCCCCGTCGTCCAGGCGTTCGTGAACGGGTCGTAGACCTCGTTGACCGTGTACGGCGGGGTGTTCTCCCCGGCCAGCACGTAGACCTTGCCGCCCACGGCTCCGCCTCCCGGCTCCGCCCGCGGCGTCGGCGCCGGCGGCAACGACGTCCAGCCGTCGGTCGCCGGGTCATAGGCCTCGTTTGTGGCGATGGGGGTGCCGTTATGGCCGCCGACGAGGTAGATCTTCCCTCTCACCACGCCCGCCACCATCGATTGCCGCGCGGTCGGCATGACGGTCTTGACGGTCCAAGCGTCCGCCGCGGGGTCGTAGACCTCGGTCCGGTTCATGTAGCCCGACCCCACCGTGCCGCCGAAGCCGTAAATCTTCCCTTCGAAGGCGACGGCCGCGAAGTCGTGGCGGGCGGCGGGCATGGGGGTCAAGACGGTCCAGACGCCGGAAACGGGGTCGTAGGCCTCGGTCGTCGCATAAACGGACCCGCTGTAGCCGCCGAGGACATAGACCCGGCCTCCCGCCGCGGCCCCGGCCATGCGCGCGCGCGCCACGGAGATCGACGGGAGCGCCGACCAAGAGTTGGCGACGGGGTCCCAGGCCTCGGCCGTCGCCAGGAAACCCCCGTTTTGCCCGCCGACGGCATAGACCTTGCCGCCCAAGGCGGCCACGGCGACGAAGTCCCGCGGCGTGGACATGGCGGCCTTCGCGGTCCACTTCTCGCCATGCCAGCCCTGGTAGTTCCCGCCGAGCGACACGTTGGTCCCCGACGGCCCCGCCGTCATGCTCGAGAAGGCCGGCGCGTACGCCGCGGCGACGATGGAGTGCGACGTCACCTCGTCGACGTACACCGTCGCCGGCGTCTCGATGGCGGTGACGGTCGCCCCCAGGACGAACCAGTCGTTGGGCGCGCCGAGCGTGTTGTACGCCCGGACGCGGAAGTAGTGCGTGGCGTTCGCGAATAGGTTGGGCACGGCGGCGAAGATGTTCCCGGTCAAAGACGAGCCGGCCACCGGGATGAAGCTCGCCCTCGTCGAAGCCTGCACCAGGAAGGTCGCCCCCGGTCCGCTGAAGCCGCCCGTCACGGTGCCGGAGGCCCAGTTCACCGTGACGGAGGTCTCGAACACCTCCGAGAAGAGCGGCGTGCCGGCTAGAGGCGAGCTCGCCGCGGCCAAAGTGTAGGTCGAGACGTCGGCCGTCTCCGAGGTCTCGACGCCGTTCAAGTTCCGGGCCCGGGCCCGCAGATCGGAAGAGC
>SCTT01000041.1 GCA_004322435.1 bacterium | reverse complement strand
GGACGTCGAGCGTGCGGCGGATCTCGCGCATCCCGGGCATGAACACGAGCACCGAGCCGTCGAGGCCCTCGCGCGCCAGATCCTGCAGGGCCGCCGCCGCGCCGTCCTCGGGGCCGCGGCGCGCGTCCGGCGGGCGATGGCGCACGTCCACCGGATAGAGGCGGCCCGGCACGTCCACGCGCGCCGCCTCGGGCAGGTAGGCGGCGAGCGCGCCGGCGTCGAGCGTGGCGGACATGAGCACGAACTTGAGGTCGGTCCGACGCTTGGCGCGCAGCGTTCTCAGCCAGGCCAGAGCCAGGTCGCTCTCCAGAGTCCGCTCATGAAACTCGTCGAGCACCACCGCCCCGACGCCGGGCAGCTCGGGACCCTTGAGCACCTGCTGGATGAACACCCCGTAGGTCTGGAACGTCACGGCGCTGCCCGGCCGGCTGTCGAAGCGCACCTGGTAGCCGATGCGGCCGCCCAAGGGCGAGCCGTCCTCCGAGGCGACGCGGGCGGCCAGGCTGCGCGCCGCGAGGCGGCGGGGCTCGAGGACCAGGATCTTCCCGGGGACCTGGCCCATCAGGAAGCGCGGCGCCTGCGTGGACTTGCCGGAGCCCGTGGGCGCGGTGAGGACGAGGCTGCCGGCGCGCGCCAATTCAGCGACGATGCGCTCGCGGAAGGCGGCGATGGGCAGCGCCGGCGAGGTCATCCCGCCGCTAGCGCGAGGGCGGTGCCCAGCCGGAAGAGCAGGTAGCCCGCCGCCCCGCTGGCCAGCCAGTTGGCGAGCGCGAGGGCGGCGTGGCCGCCGTCGACCAGATAGGCGGTCTCGAGGATCAGCGTCGAGAAGGTCGAGTAGGCGCCGCAGAAGCCCGTCATGAGGAGCAGGCGCAGCTCCGGCGAGACGCCGGCCCGCGCGCCCAGGACGGCGTTGAAGACGCCGATGAGAAAGCACGCCGAGAGGTTGACCGCCAGCGTCCCGTAAGGGAACCGGCCGCCCGCAAGGCCCGCCAGCCAGGCGGTCACTCCGACGCGCAGGTAGGTGCCGACGAGGCCCCCGGCCGAGAGGGCGAGCCACTTGTTCAAAGCGCGCCCCGCGTCACGACGACCGTCGGCGCGGCGCGCAAGGTCTGCAGGACCACGCAGCAGCGCTCGGTCACCGCGACCACCTTGTCGAGCAGCTCCGGCGGGGCGGGGCTGTCGAGCTCGAAGCGCAGGCGCAGAGCCTTGAAGCCCACCGGAGCGTCCTTGGCGACGCCCAGGGTCCCGCGGAAGTCCAGGTCTCCCTCGACGAAGACCTTGCCGCCGCGCAGCTCCGCGCCGAAGGCGGTCGCCACCGCGCGCAGGGTGACGCCGGCGCAGGCGGCCAAGGCTTGCAGCAGCATGTCCCCCGAGCAGGCCTGCGCTCCGGTTCCGCCGGTCGCCGGATGGAGGCCGGCCTCCACCAAGGCGCGGCCGGTGTCGACCCGGCAGGCGACGCCCTCGGCGAGGCTCCCCTCGGCGCGCAAGGTCACGAGCGCCTCCGCCGGCCGCTCGCGGTATTTGTCCTTGAGCGGCGCCTGCAGGGCCTTGAGCTCTTCGGCGTTCATAGGTCGTCTCCCAGGATGGTGCGCGCGGCGTTGAGGCCCGCGGCGCCCATCACGCCGCCGCCGGGGTGGCAGGAGGCGCCGCACAGGTACAGGCCCGCCAGCGGCGTGCGGTAGTCGGACCAACCGGGCAGCGGGCGCATGTTGAACATCTGGTCGAGGCTCATGCGCCCCTGGTGGATGCTCCCGCCCGTCAGCGAGTACTCGCGCTCCATGTCCAAGGGGGTCAGGACCTGGCGGTGGAGCACCGCGCCGGGCAGGTTCGGCGCGTACTGGCCCAGGACCTCGAGGCAGCGGTCCCCGAAGGCCTCGCGTTCGGTATCCCAGGTCTTGCCGTCGGCCAGCTTATAGGGCCCGTACTGCACGAAGATGTTCATCAGGTGCTTGCCCGGCGGCGCGACGGAAGGGTCCACCACGCTCGGGATGGTGCACTCGAGGATGGGGTCGCGGCTCCACCGACCCGCGACCGAGTCGGCGTAGGCGCGGTCCAGGTAGGCCATGCCCGGCGCGATGTGGATGGTCCCGCGGTGCTGGGGGCCGGCGGTCTTGCCCGGGCAGGCCTTGAAGTCGGGGAGTTCCGAGAGCGCGAGGTTGATCTTGACCGAGGCGCTGTCGTAGCTGATGCGCGAGACGTCCCTTAAGAACTCGGGCGGCAGGTCCTTGGCCTCGACTAAGCGGTTGAAGGTGACGTTCGGGTCGGCGTTCGAGGCGACGACCGAAGCGCGCACCTCGCGGCCGTCGGCCAAGACCACGCCGCGCACGCGGCCGTCCTCCGTGAGCACGCGCGCCACGGGGGCGCCCACGAAGATGTCGACGCCCAAGGCCCGGCAGGCGCCCGCCAAAGACTGCGTGAGCCCGCCCATCCCGCCCTTCATGTAGCCCCACACGCCGCGGGCGCCGTTGCACTCGCCCATCACGTGGTGGAAGAGCACGTAGGCCGTGCCCGGGGTGCCCGGGCCCGCGTTCGCGCCGATGACGGCGTCGGTGGCGAGCGTGGCCTTGAGGACGTCCGACTCGAACCAACGGTCGAGGAGGTCCGTGGCGCTGCCGGTCAAAAAGCGCACGAGCTCCGGCCAGCGGTCCTGCAAGAGCTTGCGGTGGCCCAGCGCGAAGCCGCCGTACTCGAGGAGGGAAGAGACGCTCAGGTCGCCGGGGTCGATGGGGGTCTTCGTGAGCAGAGGCTCGAGGATGGCCGAGATCTCTTCGAGCCGCTCCTCGTAGCGCGGGTAGGCCGCGGCGTCTTTCGCGGAAAATTTCGCGATTTCCGAACGGCAGAGCTCCTTGTCGGGCCCGAGGAGCAGATGGCGGCCGTCGGGGAGGGGGGTGAAGCTCGACGGCGAGCGCGGGAGCATCTCGTAGCCGAATTTTTTGAGCTCGAGCTCTTTGACTATTTCGGGCCTAAAGAGGCTGTTGACGTAGGAGAGGCTGGAGACCCGGTAGCCCGGCCAGCGCTCCTCCGTGACCGCGGCGCCGCCTTCGACGTTCCGCTTCTCGAAGACAGCGACCTTCTTGCCGCCTTTGGCGAGATAGGCGGCGGTCACCAGGCCGTTGTGGCCGGCGCCGACCACGACGGCGTCGTAGGAGGGCTGAAGGTCGGGCATGCCGGATTATACGACTCTAGCTCAGGCGCTCGATGGCCGCGCGGTGCATGGGAAAGCGCTTGACGAGCTCGGCGCGCTTGCCCAGCTCGAAGTCGGCGAAGTCGAAGCCCGGCGCGACGGTGCAGCCGACGAAGGAGAACTCGGCGCCCTTGTCCGGCATCGCGCCGAACCAGACCCCCGCGGGGACCACGTGCTGGAGGAGCTGGCGGTTCTTGACGTCTTGCCCCAGCACGACCTCCCGCCGGCTGCCGTCCTGATAGAGCTCGGTGAGCCGCAGCGGCCCGCCCAGGTAGAAGTGCCACACCTCGTCCGATTGGATGCGGTGGAGCTTCGACACCGTCCCCTCCGGCAGCAGGAAGTAGATGGCGGTCGACGCGCTGCGGGGGCCGCGCTGCAGCTGGACGGTCTCCGGCGAGCGGTAGGACTCCTTGAAAAACCCGCCCTCGGGGTGGGGGAAGAGTGCGAAGCGCTTGACCAGGTCGCGGACGGCGGCGCTCACTTGTCCCCCGGCACGCTCACCATCCAGCCCACGCCGAAGCGGTCGCTCAGCATGCCGAAGCAGGGCGACCAGAAGGTCTTGCCGAGCGGCATCTTGACCTGGCCGCCCTCGGCGAGCGCCGCGAAGGCCTTCTGCGCCTCGGCCGGGGTCTCGACGGCCAACGAGAGAGAGAAGCCCTTGAAGCTCGGCGTCCGGTCGTTGCCGTCGGAAGCCATCAGCACGCTCTCGCCCACCCGGAAGGACGCGTGCATCACCTTGTCCGCGAAGCCCTCCGGGATCATGCCGGCCAGGACG
>SCTT01000374.1 GCA_004322435.1 bacterium | reverse complement strand
GGGACCTGCGCCAGCAGGCGCACGAGCTGCGCCCCCTGGTTGTCCTTGCGCAGCTCGAGCAGCTCGCGGCGGAGCAGCTGAAAGCGGCGGTGGGCCTCTTCGACGCTCCGGCGCCGCTCGGCGCGCTCGGCGCCCACGGCCTCCGCGTCCATGTCGGCCGCGTAGCGGCTCCGAAGGACCGAAAGGTCCCGAAGCCGGCCGTCCGCCTCGTTCATCGCCGCCACGGCCTCCTCATGGACGGCCCGCGCCCTCGCGTGCGCCTCGGAGGCGGTCGCGGCCGCCGCGGGGGCGGCGAGCAGCAGGGCGAGCAGGAGGCCCATCGCCATCAGATAGCCGGAAGGCACGCCGTCGTCAATCCTTATATACTCTGCGCGATGAGGGCGCTACTCCTCGCGGGCCTGCTCGCCGCTCCGGCGGCCGCCGGGACGGGGACGGTCCCGTTCTCCGAGTTCGAGAAGGTGCTCGCCCCCGGGCCGCTGTGGCCGCTCGACTCGGGCGACGCCTCGCTGACCATCGTCCGCCTCCCTAAGGACAAGTATCCCAAGCTCTACCGCCTCGACCACGAGTCCCAGGAGTTCTCGCCGGTCTTCGACGCCGGCGGACCCATCCGAGGGCTGTGGCGCGACGACCTGGGCGAGTCCTGGTACTTCCTCGAAGACGAGGGCGGGGACGAGAACTACCGGATCCTCAAGCTCAACGAGGGCTTCCGGGGCGCGACGGAGGTCTACGGCCATAAGGACCGCCGCGCCTCCATCGTGGACGCCTCCCAGGACGGCAAGCGCCTCTACGTCCTCTCGAACCACGAGGACAAGGCGGTCTTCCGGCTCTACCGCTTCGAGCCGGCGACGGGCAAGGAGGAGGCCCTCTCGCCGCCGGGCCTGAGCGTGGACGCGGCCGTCCTCGACTCCTATGAAAAGCGCGCGGCGCTGACCTCCGCGCTGGGCAACAACGAGACCCGCGTCACCTTGCTGGACCTCAAGACCAAGGAGGCGACGCCGCTCTTGGCCAAGGCGGACACGGTCTATGAGGCCGCGTTCTTCCATCCGGAGCGCGCCGAGCTGTGGGTCACCTCGGACGACGGCCGCGACCGCGTCGGCTGCGCCAGCGTGTCGCTGTCGAGCCCGACCTTGGTCTGGACGCGCGCCGAGGACGGCAAGGACGTGTGGTGCGCCTACGACCGGCGCGCCGACCTCTCGACGTTGACCTCGGCCTACGACGGGCGGCGCACGCTGCGCGTCTTCGAAGGGGCCTTCGACCGCGAGGTCCCGCTGCCTCTGCCCGAGAAGGCCTTCGTGTCGAACCTGGCCTGGGTGCGCGGCACGACCCGGGCGGTCGCCCGCGTCAGCGCCTACGACAACCCGGGCGACTACTTCGAGTTCGACCTCTGGGAGGGCGCCGACCAGCCCCTCCTCAAGGTCACGAAGCTCAACGTCTCTTCCATCGACCCGGCGCTGTTCGGCAAGTCCGAGGACCTGCGCTTCAAGAGCTTCGACGGCCTGGACATCCATGGCATCGTCTACGCGCCGGAGGCTTGGAAGAAGGACGGCGCGAAGCGCCCCGCCATCGTCTGGCCGCACGGCGGGCCCGATTTCGCCGAGAGCCACGACTGGCGCGCCATCTTCCAGTTCTGGAACTTGAACGGCTTCGTGGTCTTCGCGCCGAACTTCCGGGGCTCGCTCGGGTACGGCAAGAAGTTCGAGACCTTAAACGACCGCGACTGGGGCGGCGGCCACATCGAGGACGTCGTCTGGGGCAAGCGTGAGCTGGCCAAGCTCCCCTACGTGGACCCGGAGCGCGTCTTCATCGCGGGCGGGAGCTTCGGCGGCTACTCGACCTTGTCGGCCGTCACGAAGCATCCGGCCGAGTTCCGCGCCGCGGCGGCCTTCGTGGCCCTCGCGAACCTCTTCACCTTCCTCAAGTCCATCCCGCCCGACCCCGCGTGGCAAAACGAGTTCGCCCGCGAGGTGGGGGACCCGGTCAAGGACGAGGCCCTGCTCAAGGAGCGTTCGCCGTTCTTCCACGCCGACCAGGTGAAGGTCCCCTTGAAGGTCTGGCAGGCCGAAAACGACGTGCGCACCGTCAAAGCCGAGATGGACGCCTTCACGGGCAAGCTCAGGGAGCTGGGCATCCCGGTGGAGTACGTCGTCTTGCCGGACGAGGGCCATTCGTTCCAGCGCAAAGAGAGCCTGGAGCAGGTGCTCCAGGGGACCGTGGACTTCTTCAGGAAGAACCTATGAGAACGCTCATCCTGCTCGCCATGCTGGCTGCGCCGCTCAGCGCGGAGCCCGGGAAGGTGGCCGTCGTGACCGGCGCCTCCTCCGGCATCGGGCGCGCGGTGGCCGAAGAGGCCGCGGCGCGCGGCTGGCGCGTGGTGTTGGCCGACATCGAGCCCAAGGGGGCCGAGGAGGCCGCGGCGGACATCCGAAAGAAGGGGGGGGCGGCGTTGGTCGTGAAGGCCGACGTGTCCTCCGACGCCGACCGCGCGGCGCTGCTCTCGGCTTCGACGGCGGTCTTCGGCGGGGTGGACTTGCTCGTCAATAACGCGGGGTACGGATATCTGGCCGCCACCGAGCGCCTCGACTCCGGCGAGGCGCATAAGATGTTCGAGGTCAACTACTGGGCGATGGTGGACCTGTCGCGTCGCGCGCTGGCGCTCATGAAGAAGCCCAGGGGCGGCACCGTGATGAACGTGGCCTCGGTGCTGGGGCTGACCCCGGGCCTGGCCGAGTCGGCCCAGTACGCGGCCTCGAAGCACGCCGTCGTCGGCTGGACGCGCTCGGCGGAGCGCGAGTTCAAGCGCGCGGGCGTCACGCTCAAGCTCGTCTGCCCCTCGGGCACCAAGACCAAGTTCTTCGACCACGCGACGGGGCCGGACGTGAACGCCGTGCGCGACCAGCTCGGCGACGCCTGGGAGGACTTCGACCCGGCGCCGAAGGTGGCCAAGGACATCCTGGACGGCGCGGCGAAGCCGGGGCTGTTCATCCTGCCCGGCAAAGCCCGCGAGACGTTGCCGGCTGATTTGGTTCGTCTCCTTACCGAATAATTTTTCCATCCCAACCCACCGGCAGTCGAACTATCCCCGGGGATAGTTGTGGACAACTCGATGGGGTCGACCGAATTTGCACGGCCCAAGCCGTGGTGGGTCGACCAGCATGATTCCTAAAAGACGAGGCGCCTCCCCCGTGGCGGGGAGAGGCGCCTCTGCGTCTCAAGCCCCGGTAGGACGCCGTTAGTCGCCTAGAGGAATAGGCCGACGGCGCGCTGCCGGGAGGAGGGGGGCAGCCTCTTGCTAACGGTCCCCACGGCCGTGGCCGTGCTCACGCTCCCGGTTGCGGGTCTGGCTCTCGCGCCGGTTCGCCTCGCTGTTGGCCATCGCGGCGATGGCCGCGATGCGGCCGTCGCCCGGGCCGCGGATGCGCCAGCTGTCGAGCAGCCAATGGTCGTCCTCGTAGCTGACGGCGCCCATGCGCCAGGAACCCTGCAGGTAGTCGACGCTGCCGCTCGTCCCGATGACGGCCCCCGAGGCGTCCTTCGCCTCGATGACGCGCTCGCCGCGCCAGCCGGCGCGCTTGACCGTGATGGTCCCGACCGGTTCGCCCTCGCAGCCGGTGACGGCGATGGTCCGCGTCTCGTCGTCGCCGGTCTCCGTCGCCTTCGCGATGGTCGACCCGTCCTTGTACTTGACGACCCAGCCCGAGCCCTCGCTGTCGATGGTCCCGAACGGGCTGCCGTCGCCGTTCTTGATGTCCGTCACGGAGGAGAACATCCGTCCCCGGATCTGCGCCCCGTCGAGCGACGGGATGGGGCACGCGGCCTTCCTCGCTTCTACGGCGGGTGCTCCCGACGGCGCGATGACGACGCCGGGTCCTACGCTCGGCACCTCGATGTCCTTGTAGAGCCCCGGCGGGCTCTCGAAGTCCGGCATCGCGGCGTCCGCTTCCATCCCGGCCAGAGTCAGCGGCGTGGCTAGCATCGCCGCCAGGATCTGGCGTTTAGTGGCCATGGGTTACCTCCTTGGCCCTCCCAGCATGCGCGCGCCTTCGCGGCTCGGCCTGGGGCAAAGGGGGCAGCGTCGCGGGATGATGGGCCCAGGGCGAGGTGGGCTCTATGAGCCGGAGGGCCCAGGTCCTACGCCCCATCCTCGTCCCGCGCTTGAGGGCTATTCTCCCGCCATGGACCAAAACCGTCTCCTTAATAAAGTCGTGGCCGGCGGGCTCTCCGCGGCCCTTATCCTGTCCTCCGCGCCGCCGGCGGCCGCCCAGGCCATCGCCGGGCGCGTGCGGGCCGTCCCCGGGGGCATGGTCCCCTCCGTGGCGGCCCCGGTCTCTCCGTCCCTCGCGATGCCCACGTTTTCCGCTCCGTCCTTGTCCGTTCCCAACGCCTCCGTCGCTCCCTCCGTTCTCCCTCTCCCGCGCGCGGGAGAGGGCGGGGTGAGGGCCACCCTCACCCTACCCTCTCCCGCCGGCGGGAGAGGGGAAGTCCGGAAGGCGGTGGTCGCCGCTGAATCCGCCCCGGCGGTTGAGACCAAGACAGTCCTTTCCACTTTGACCCAGGCCGTGTCGAACTTCGGCCGGGCCGCGCGCTCCGGCGGCGCCTCGCTGGGTTCCGTCGCCGGCAAGCTCTTCGACGCCTCCCGCTTTTCCGGCGCTTCCGCCGCCGCCGTCAACGGCGTGACCCCGACTCCGGGCAACACCCCGACGACGCCCGGGCCCGAACGGCGCCTGCTGACGGCCATCGAGAACGCCTACGCCCCCGGCTCCGCGGTGTCGGCCGTCTCGCTCCTCCGCCTCGCCAAGGAAGCCGGCTTCGGCTCATCTCAAACCTGGGACGCGGTCTCGGCGCTCGCCGACCAGGGCCACGTCGCGACGCTGGGCAACGGCGGCCTCCTGTATCTGCGCTGGCTGAAGGGCGAGGCGCAGGACGAGAAGGGCATCGCGGCTCGGGTCGAGGCCCGCAAGGGGGTCCAGCTCCTCAACGGCGAGGGCTTCAACTCCCACGCCCGGGCTTTGGGCGCCTTCGAGAAGGCCTCGGCGCTGATGCGCCAGTCTTCGGAAGACGTCCGCCCGCGCGGCGTCAACCAGGCTCAGATCGAGACTTTGCGCGCCGCCGCCTCCCTCGAGATGCTGCGCGACGCGGTGTCGGACGCGCAGACCCAGCTCGCCGCCAAAGAGGGCGAGCAGGCCGACCGCATGAAGGAGCTGCTGCGGGTCACGAAGAACTGGCTCGACAAGACCTTGGCCGACGGCCGCACGGGCGTGCCGAAGCCGGACGCGACCGTCCATCTGGGGCTTAGCCGCGTCGCCGGCGTCATCGGCACCGAGAGCCGCGCGGCGCTGCCCAACGGCGAGGAGATCTCCGCCGGCATCAAGGCCATGAAGGCCTTCGTCGAATTCCTCGGGCCCTTGAAGTCTCCGACTCCCGAGCCCAAGAAGCCGGGCACGGCGCTGGTCGTCTCAAAGGCCGCCCCGGCGACGCCCAAGCCCGAGACCCCGAACCTCGACAAGTACGGCCTCGACCTCACGGCGAGGGCCAAGGCCGGCAAGCTTTCCCCGATGATCGGCCGCAAGGCCGAGCTCCGGCAGATGGTGAAAACCTTGATGCGCGTCGAGAAGAACAACCCCGTCGTCATCGGCGAGAAGGGCGTCGGCAAGACCAAGGTCGTCGAGGGCCTGGCCCAGCTGATCGCCGACGGCCAAGTCCCGGAGCTCAAGGACGTCGCCATCATCAAGCTCGACGTGACCGCGCTCGTCGCCGGCACCAAATACCGCGGCGAGTTCGAAGAGCGCCTCAAGGGCGTGATGGACGAGGCGAAGGCCAACAAGGGCAAGGTCCTGCTCTTCATCGACGAGCTCCACACCATCGTGGGCTTGGGCTCCGCCTCCGGCTCCCAGGACGCCTCGCAGATGCTCAAAGAGGCCCTGTCCTCCGGCGAGCTCTCGCTCATCGGCGCGACCACCCTCGAGGAGTACCGCAAGATCGAGAAGGACGGCGCGCTCGAGCGGCGCTTCAACCCCATCAAGCTGGCCGAGCCGACCCAGGCCGAGGCCGTCGAGATCCTGGAAGGCGTGAAGGCGCGCTACGAGGGCAAGCACGGCGTGACCATCCCGAAGGCCACCGTCGAGGCCGCGGTGAAGCTTGCGGCGCGCTACGTCAAGCAGCGCCAGCTCCCCGACTCCGCGCTGGATCTGATGGACGACGCCTCCGCCGAGGTCGCCCTGCAGAACACCGAGGCGAAGGCCGCCGGCAAGGAAGGCCGGACCGAGGTGACGGTCGACGACGTCGCGCTCGAGATCAACCTCCGCACCGGCATCCCGGCCAAGGACCTCTCGGACGACGACCTGGCCTCCCTTAAGAAACTCCCCGAGGACCTCAAGGCCAAGGTCATCGGCCAGGACGAGGCGGTGGACGCGGTGACGAAGGCCATCCGCCGCGGCCGCCTGGGCTACCGTGAGGAGAAGGCCCCCATCGGCACCTTCATGTTCCTCGGCCCCACCGGCGTGGGCAAGACCGAGTTCGTGCGCGTGCTGGCCAAGAACCAGTACGGCTCCGAGAAGAACATCGTGCGCATCGACATGTCGGAGTACCAGGAGAAGCACTCGGTGAGCCGCCTGGTCGGCGCCCCTCCCGGCTACGTGGGCTTCGACAGCGCGGGCCAGCTGACGGAGGCGGTGCGCCGCAACCCGCATACCCTCATCTTGTTCGATGAGATCGAAAAGGCGGCGCCGGAAGTCTTGGACGTCCTCCTGCAGGTCATCGAGGACGGCCGCCTCACGGACGGCCAGGGCCGCGTGGTGGACTTCTCGAACGCCATCATCGTGATGACGTCGAACATCGGCGGGAGCCTGGCGGCCGAGCGGCTGCAGGCCCCCAAGCGCCGCATCGGCTTCATCCAGGACGAAGAGCCGGCGGCGCCGGCGTCGGCGTCTGCGGACCGCACGGACGCTTACCTCTCCGCCTTCAAGGCGGCGGTGCGCCCCGAGTTCTACAACCGCATCGGCAAGCGCCGGGTGGTCGTGTTCAACGAGCTGGGCGAGAGCAGCATGGGCAAGATCCTCGACCTGCGGATGGCCGAGCTCGGCGAGCGGATGGCGGCCAAGGGCATGCAGGTGCGGCTCTCCGAGGCGGCCAGAAAGCACATCTTAGACGACGCCTCCTCGGCGGAGAACCGGGCCTACGGGGCCCGGCCGCTCAAGCAGGCGGTGGCTCACGAGGTCGAGGACGCCTTGGTGGACGGCGAGCTCGACGGGGCCATCAAGAAGGGCGACGCGGTGCTGGTGGACTGGGACGAGGCGGCCGGGACGCTCAAGGCCGTCAAGGACCCGGAAGCCAAGGTCACCAAGATGGGCGGCTTCGGCATCTTGGGCGGCTTCGCGGCCGCTTTGGGCCTGGGCGCCCTGCCGGTGGGCGTCACCATCGCCGTGGCGGTCGCGGGCATTGCCGCGGCCGTCGGCTACGCCGTCTACCGGGTCGCTTCCTCTTATTCGGGGCCGAGCGGCCGCGCGCAGGCCCCGCCGGCGACGCGCGTCTGGGTCGTCCGGGCCGCCCTCCTCACGGCGGCCCTCCTCGCCGCCGACTTCGCGCTCAAAGGCATCTTCTGGAGCACCGGCCTCTACGTCTACCACACCATCGTCCCCACCCGGGCCATCTTGATGGCCGCCGCCATCCCGCTCAACTTCGTCTTCGCGGGCTGGATGCTGCACCTGGGCCACGCGCAGAAGGCCCCGCTCGAAGGCCTCCGCCGCTTCCGCGCCCGCCACCCCATCCTCGGCGGCCTCGTCTGGGGCGCGCTCCAGATCCTGACCTTCCCCGTCGGCGTCAACGACCAGCGCCACGCCGGCGACATCGCGGGCCGCTCGCCCGCGGTCTCCAAGGCCCTGGGCGTCTTCGTCATCGCCGCCGCGGCCGTCCTGGCCGGCACGCTCGGCAACGGCCTCGAGGGCCTCTTGAACTCCCAGGTCGTGGACTTCATCCCCGTGGGCCACGGCCGGGCCAACCTGGCGGACTTCCTGGTCTTCTTCGGCCTGCCCTTGGCCTGGATGACCCTCGACTTCTTCGGCGCCGTCCGCAAGGCCGTCGCCGCCCGCAAACCGGTCGTGATGAACTACGCCAAGTTCTGGGCCCTGCCGGTGCTCGGCATGCTGGGCCTGGTCCTCTCCTCGGCGGTCGGCGGCTGGACGGCCCTGCCGCTTCCCGCCATCTACGGCGCGATGTTCGCGACCCTCTTCGGCGTCGGCATCCTGGGCTCCCAGGTCTACACCCAGCGCCGCGTCGCGGAGATGAACGACTCCTTCAAGGACGGCGAGTTCCAGGCCGCGCCCACGACGCCCAAGTTCACCGCCGGCTACAAGCTCCGCCGCGCGCTGGCCGCGATGCTGGCCCCGCTGGCCGCCCTGCCCCTGATGGGCAAGATGGCGCACCAGCCGAAGATGGAGGGGAAGGACTACGCGGCCCTGGTCGAGCGCTATAAAGGAAGGCTGCCCAAGGTCGTCATCACCGATTACGACGACACCTTCATGGACAACTCGGACGGCCGGGGCTTGGTCATCTCGGACGAGCGCCTCAAGCTCCTCGAGGACCTCAAGGCCGCCGGCGTGCGCGTGGCCTTCGCCACCAACCGCCCGCTCGACGGCGGCTCCTACGCGATGAACCATATGCTGGTCTCCCGGATGAGCCCCGCTCTGCGCGCCGACTTCATCCTCTCCACCGGCGGCGGCGCCGAGGTGTTCAAGTTCGCCAAAGACGGCGCGATGCCCGAGACGCCGGTCTTCTCGGGGCCCACCTTCACCGACGCGGAGCGCAAGGTCGTCTCGGACATCGTCTCCGCCGAGGCCGCGAAGCTGGGCGTCGACCTGGCCCAGTCGCGCACGGACACCAAGCCCTACGAGCACGCCTGGATGTACGGCATGGGCCTGGACGCCGCCAAGAAGGCCGCCACGCCCGAGGCGCAGTGGAAGGCGCTCGTGGCCGAGCGCAACCGCCGCATCACGGCGGTCTTCGCCGCGCTCGAAAAGGGCCTTCAGGGCGCGAACCTCGAGTTCGCCGCCACCCTCAAGTTCCCGCCCCGCGACGACCTGGAGCCCTACATCCGGCTCTCGAAGTCCACGAAGGCCTTCGCCGTGAAGGCCATCCTCGAGACGGTCGAGGCCGAAGGGTCCCGGGTCTATCCCGACGACGTCCTGATGCTGGGCGACGACTTCACGGTCCCCGGCTACGACTCGGCGATGCCGAAGGCCCTGCCGGCCGGCACCGCGCTCGCCGTGGGCGCGGCCGCCGACGCGCGCATCCCGAACGTGCATTTCTTGGGCGGCGGGCCCGACGCGACCGCCAAGTTCCTGCGCGACATCATCACGAAGTAACTCTCTCCCTCACTTCCCTCCCTCTCCCGCTAGCGGGAGAGGGTCGGGGTGAGGGCATCCCCCTCACCCCGCCCTCTCCCCTTCGGGGAGAGGGAGAAAATAGGCCTACGAATTGAGGGGCCGATAAACGGACGCGGCCTGGGCCCTTCGGCCCGTACTGGAAAGGGGTGCCAGGGTTTACACTTGAGGCCTGCCGCGTGTTGGAGGTGGTGCGCGCGGCGGGAATCCACGGAGGCCGCATGACGCTCACCACCACCAAGCTCAAGTCCTTCACCGCCGCGACCCTTTCCGGCGCCCTCGTCCTCCTCTCGCCCGGCTACGCCGGCACCCAGGCCTTCGCGCAGGTCATCACCGGCGCGGTCGGCCGCACGGCCCCCGTGGTCCCCGGCCAGGCCGGCGCCGTCCGCATCGCCCCGGTCTCCGCCTCGCTGGCCATGCCCTCCCTGTTGGCGCTGCCGAGCGTCCTGCCCGCCCTTCCGTCCGCGCTGCCGAACGTCCGCCCGATGGGCGTCGCGGCCCCCTCCGTCATCGCCCCGGCGGCCGCGCCCCGCGCCGCCTCGGCGGTTCAGGCCGCCGTCGCCGCCTCCCTGCCCGGCCGCGAGGCGGCCGCTCCCGCCCAGACCACGGGCGCCCCTTCCTTAAAGAACCTCCTGGCCGACCCCCGCGCGGTCGCCCTGCCGACCGCCCAGCTAGAGGCGATGCCCTCAGGCTCGGCCCGCGAGGCCGGCGCCGGCATGATGGACGCCATCCTCGGCCTCAAGACCCGCGGCGCCGCCTCCGCGGAGCCCGTGGCCGTCGGCGCCTCGCTGGGCACGGGCCGCGCGGTCCTCTCCGCCCCGTCCGCCTCCTTTAAGACCTCCGCCGTCAACGCGGTCGACTCCGCCCCGCGGGGCGCGGGCTCCCGCGCGCTCGGCGTCGTCAAGTCGGTCGCCACGATGGGAGCCGCCGGCGGGCTCGTCTACGCGGCGCACATGGCCGCGGCCGCCTTCCTGCCGGCCGTCTTCGGCATGGTCCCGCTGGCCGCCGTCTGGGCGGTGAGCTCGGGCGTGCTGCTCCTGCCCATCTCCCTGTACTCGCGCTACCGCATGGGCATCCGGGACTCGAAGCGCCTCTCGGGCGTCAAGGTCGCCTATGACGTCTTCCTCGGCGCCTTCATCGGCGCGCTCGCGGTGGCCGTCCCCGCCGTCGTGACCGGCGCCATCCTCACCACCCCGATGGTCGGCCTGGCCGCGTTGGGCGGCATGGCGATGGCCGGCGCGCTGGCCACGAAGGGCGAAGGCGCGACCGGCGGCATCTTCAGCGCCATCGCCGCCTGGGGCGCCTTGAACCTCCTCGGACCCCTGCTGGGCACCGCCGCCGCAGCGCCGATCACTTTGGCCGGCGTGTTCGGCCTCCTGGCTCTGCCCGCGATGACGACCTTGGCCTTCTACCTCGGCCGCATCATCTCGTCGGCCGAGTCCGGCCGGCCCTTCGCCGTCCCCGGCTCGATGCAGGCCATCCGGTTCCCGGCCTACACCTGGGTCATGACGGGCGTCGTGTTCGCCCTGCTGACCGGCTACAGCGCGGTGTGGACGAACGTCGCCTTCGGCCTGTGGATGTTCCTCGGCAACACGCGCCTGTTCAACATCCTGTTCGCCGGCGCGTTCGCCTGGGCCGCCTTCACCGGCTTCGCGGCCCCCGTCACCTTCCTCGTCATCGCCTTCGCGCCGGAGCGCGCGGCGATGTTCACCGAGAAGCTCCTGGCCAAGCTCCTGCCCAAGGGCGACGCGGCCCCCTCCACCAAGGCCGCTCCCATCAAGCTCGCCGCCGAGGGCGAGGGCGAAGGCCGCTGGCCGCAGTTCTTCTTCTGGGCCAAGACCGGCTTGGCCATCGGCTCGCTGTTGGCCCTGGGCACCGTGATGAGCGCGACGGTGTTCGGCATCCACACCTTCCTCGTGAACCTGGGGATCGCCTCGGCGCTCTCCCTCATCCCGCTGATCTTCTCCAAGAAGATCATCAAGGCCGTCATGAAGGCCGAGCCGATGGACGAGCGCCAGGACCCCGAGGTCTACGGCATCATGCGGGAGCTGCGCGAGCGCATCAACGCCGCCCGGACCGCCAAGGGCCAGAAGCCCATCCCGATGCCCGAGATGGTCAACGTCCCGATGCCGGTGCCTAACGCCTTCGCGACCGGGATCTCTCCCTTCCGCGCGATGGTCGGCGTCACCAACGAGATGAAGGACATGACGCTCAACCCCGAGCGGACCCGCGCGGCGCTCATCCGCCTGATGTACGCCTCGGACCCCAACACCAAGCAGTTCCGGGTGTTCCGCCGGGCCATCCGCGGCTCCATCGCCGGCATCTCGGAGACCGCCGGCCCGCAGGAGATCGTCCAGGCCCTGCAGAAGGCCGACCGCGCGGCGCTTAAGAGCCTGGGCGTGCGGGCGCTGCGCGGCGTGATGGGCCACGAGTTCAACCACGTGATGCACCGCGACATGATCCTGGGCTCGCTGGCCGGGTCCATCGCCTCCGGCATCTCGTTCGCGTCCTACGGCGTGCTGTGGGGCGTCGGCCACGCGCAGACGCTGTTCGCGAAGCTCTGGGCGAAGATCACGGGCAAGGACAAGCCGGCCCAGCCCGCCTCGGGCCGGGATTTCCGCGGCCCGCGGGCGTCGGTCAAGCCCGAGGCCTCCTTCGAGCCCATCAAGCCGCAGATGGTCGAGCCCGTGTCGACGGCGGTGGCGGCTCAATCCTTATTGGGCCTCGTCAAGGTGTTCGCCGCCCTGTGGGGCCCCGTGCTGGCGACCATCATCTCGATGGCCTCCTCGCGCACCCGCGAGGGCCATGCCGACGAGGGCGGGGCGCTGTTGACCGAGGACCCCGAGTCCTTGGCGCTGGGTCTGGGGATGCTCGTGACCTGGCAGATGCCGGCGGGCTTCACGCTCCGCAAGGAGCTCTTGCCCATCATCGCCAGCCAGTCGCACGTGATGACGGTCAACCCGCTCGAGCAGCTCAAGAACGCCGGGCAGATGCCCAAGATGGACGTCCTGACGCGGGCCCTGGTGGGCCGCGAGGACGACTTCTTCTTCAACCTGTTCATCACGCACCCCGACACGATGCTCCGCATCGAGCGCCTCTACGAGATGGCCGAGGCGCTGGCCGCCCGCCGCCGGGGGCGGTAACCGGTCCGGAATTCTTCGGAAGGCCCCCCCGGCGAGCGCCGGGGGGGCCCCATTTTGTGCCATAATCGGATTCGGAGCGCCGAATTGAAGAAAATCCTCGTCGTCGACGACGACCGTCTGATGGTCGATTTCATCGTCGAGTGCCTCAAGCGCGATTCCTTCCAGGTCGAGACGGCCTTCGACGGGAAATCGGGCTTGGCCAAGGCGCGCGCGTTCCGGCCTGATTTGATGGTCCTCGACCTCATGATGCCCGACATGCACGGCTTCGACGTCTGTGAGACGATGCGCCGCGAGCCGGAGTTCGCCGGGGTCAAGATCCTCATCTCCTCGGGCAAGGCCTACGAGGTGGACAAGAAGGCCGCCAAGCGCCTCGGCGCCGACGACTACATCGTGAAGCCCTTCTCGGTCGAGAAGCTGCTCGCGACGGTCCGAGGGCTCCTGTCGGCATGAGCGAGGTCCGCGTCGAGTTCTGGGGCACCCGCGGCTCCATCCCCTCGCCGGGCCCGAAGACCCTGCGTTACGGGGGCAACACCTCCTGCGTGTGCATCCGCTGGGGCGACCAGGTCTACATCTGCGACGCCGGCACCGGCATCCGCCCGCTCGGGTTCCACCTGGCCAACTCCGGGGCGCCGACCTCCGGCCACGTCTTCATCGGCCACACGCACTGGGACCACATCCAGGGCTTCCCGTTCTTCTTCCCGGCCTACCTGCCCCAGAACAAGTGGGCCATCCACAGCGCGAAGGGCGTCGGCGACAGCTTCGAGGCCATCTTCCGCCGGCAGATGGGCATCAACTACTTCCCCGTCGAGGTCGGCGACATGGCCGCGACGCTCGACTTCTCGCAGGTGGACGGGCGGCCGTTCAACGCCGGGCCGGGCAAGGTCAGCACCATCTACACGAACCACCCCGGCATCTGCGTCGGCTACCGCTTCGATATGGACGGCCGCTCGGTCGTGTACCTGACCGACCATGAGACGCATTGGACCCACATGGGGCGCAGCGAGTACTCCGAGCGCCTCGACCGCGAGGTCGCGGACTTCTGCCGCGGCGCCGACCTCCTCATCTGCGACTCCCAGTACACCGACGCCGAATACGAGAAGAAGCGCGGTTGGGGCCACAGCCGCTGGCGGGACACCGTCGCGCTCGCCCTGGACGCCGAGGTGAAGCGCCTCTCCCTCTTCCACCACGACCCCGAGCGCTCCGACGACATGATCGACGCCATCACCGCCGAGGCCTCAGACCTCGTCGGCAAGTCGGCCAAGAGCCTGCTCGTCGCCTCCGCCCGCGAGGGCGAGAACATCATCCTCTAGGGTGTCAGTGTTTCGGAACTTTCGGAAGTGGCGCTTCGCGCCCTTCGTCGAATCCGGCCCCCGATCATGCTGAAACGGCGACGCTGCGCCGAACCCCATCGTTTCCGAAAGTTCCGAAACACTGACACCAGGTTCCGGATTCTTCTGTAACCAAACAGCCATTGCGCCCGCCGGGTTCCCGGCTATATTGAGGCGATGGGCCCCCAGGGGGTTGACCCGAAAGAGCTCGAGGCCGGCGTCGCCGACCTCGAGGCGGCGCGCATCGCGCTGCGCTGGGCGCTGGAGCGCATCCGCGCGCTCGAGGCGTCGCGGGACGCGGGCTCGCCGCGCGCCGGCGCGCCGGCGCAGGCCGAGCGCTCCCTGGAGTCCGCCCGCCGGGCCGTCGAAAGGCGCGAGCGGATGGTGGGTTTCCGGGAAGGGTACGTCGCCGACATGCGCCGCCTGCTCAACGGCCGCGCGGACGGGGATGCGGCCTTGTTGCAGGTCGCGCAGGCGCGCGAGCGCCTGGAGGCGGAGCTCGCCCAGGACCGGGACGCCGTCCAGGCGGAACTAGAGGCCGAGCGTCGGCGGCTGGCGGAGGTCGAGCGCGGGTTTGAAACCGCGCTCGAGGAGCCGCTGCGCGAGCAGGCCGAGGCCCTCCGGGCCGAGCACCAGCGGGAGCTCGAAGCGGCCCGGCGGGAGTGGGACGCCCGGAAGGCGGCTCTGGAGGCCTCCGTCGCGGAAAAGGACGGCCAGCTCGAGGCCCAGCGCCTGGAGCTCTTGGAGCATGTCTGGCGCATCGAGACCCTCGAAGGGCGCCATGCCGAAGCGCTCGAGTCCCTTCGCCTTCGCCACGAGCAGTCGTTGGGGGCCCAGGCGCGGGCCGCCGAAGCCGAGCGGGCCGCCGAGCTCGAGAAGGCGCGGGCCGAGGCGGACGGGCGGCTCAAGGAGGCGGAGGAGCGCCGCGCCGCCGAGGCGGCCGCGGCCCTCGCGGAGGCCCGGAGTCTCGAGGAGGCCCGGGCTCGGCTCGCCGAGCGGCTGACGGCGGCCGAGGAGCGCCGCGCCGCCGAGGTCGCCGGGCTGGAACGGGCCCGCGCGGACGTCGAGGCCCGGCTCGCCGATTCTCAGCAACGGGCGCGGGAAGCCCTCGAGGAGGCTCAACGCCGCGCCGGCGGGGCGGCGCTCAAGGCCCAAGCCGACGCCGCTGAACGCGCGCGCGAGGCCGAGGAGCGGCACGCGGCCGAGATCCGCGGACTCGAAGCCAGGCTCGCCGATTCGAAGGAGCTGTCGCGCGGGGCCCTCGAGGAGGCGCGCCGTCGGGAAGGCGAAGCCCGCGAGGCGGCGCTCAAGGCCCAGGCCGACGCCGCCGAACGCGCCCGCGAGGCCGAGGCGCGCCGGGCGACGGACGCCGAGCGCGACGGACAGGCCCGCGCGGGCCTCGAAGCCCGTCTGGCCGGAGCCGAGGAGCAGGCGCGCCGCCGGGAGGCCGAAGCCCGCGACGGGGCCGCCCGCGCCGAGCAGGCCCGCGCCGTCTTCGAGCAGCGCCTCGCCGCGGCCGAGAGCTCCCACGCCGCCGAACGCCGCGGCCTGGAACAGTCGATTTCCCGCCTCGAGGCCCGGCTGGCCCAGGAGGCGGAGGCGGCCCGGGCCGCCCTCGCGGAGGCCCGCCGGCGGGAGGACGACGCGCGGGACGCCGCTTCGCGGGCCCAGTCGGAGTCCGTCGAGCGCTTAAACGTCTTCGAGGCGCGCCGCGCGGCGGAAGCCGCGCTGAGTCACGACGAGCTCCGGCGCCTGGAGCGCGCCGGCGCCGCGGCGGAAGCCCGCCTCGCGGAGGCCCAAGCCGCCGCCGGCGCGGCGGCCGAGGAGTCGCGCCGCCGGGAGGCCGCCGCGGCGGAGGCCGCGCAGGCGGAAATCCGGCGTCTCGAGGCCGTCCGCGCGGAGCTCGAGGTTCGGCTCGCCGAAGCGGGCCGTCGAGCCGTCGATGCGCCCGTGGCCGCTCCGCCTCCCGTGCCTCCGCCGCCCGCCCCGGTCCGTCCCCGCCGCGCCCGCTGGGCCGCGCTCGCCGCCGCCGCGCTCGCCGCCGCCCTGCTCTGGGCGTCGCATCCTCTGGGCCGGGACTACGCTTTGCCGACGTCCCATCCCAGCGCTCTGGCCTGGGCCGGGGACCGGCTGTGGGTCGCCGACTGGCAGGACGGGGCCGTCTACGAGCTGGCCCGGGAGGGCTCGGCCTTCCGCGCGGCCCGGCGCGTCGAGCTGGCCGGGACGCATCCGGTCGGCCTGGCGGTCGGCCGCGAACGGGTCTTCGTCGCCGACGCGTGGTCGCGGCGCATCGAGCGGCGCCGCCTCGACGGCAAGCTGACGCTCGAGTCCTCCATCGCGAGCCCGGGACCGAAGCCGTCGGCGCTCTTCTTCGACGGGAAGTACCTGTGGTCGGCGGACCAGGCGCTGGGCCGCGTCTACCAGCACGCCGACGACGAGGCGCTGACCGTCCTCAACGAGTACGCGGTCCCGCACGCCCCGGCCGGGCTCTCCTACGGGGCCGACGGGTTCTGGTCCATCGACGCGCGCACCTCCGACTTCCTCCGCCACCTGCCCCCGCCCGGCCTCGCGGTCGTCGGGACGTTCCGGCTGCGCGAGCTCGCCGACGACGCCCGCCCGCTCTCCGCCTTCGCCTGGCACGGGGGCCGCCTGTGGGCCGTCCGCGACGGCTCGGCGACCCTGCTCGAGCGCCCCAAGTGGCTCCTCGCGGAGCGGTTGAGGTAAGGCATAGTCCCGAAAGGGTCATTCTGATAGAATGGGGCGCTTTCCTAGGAGCTCCCCTGATGAAACCCTGCGAACGCCTCAAGTCGACCTCCATCGCCAAGAAGCAGTTCGTCGCTCTGACCGGCCTGGCTTTGGTGGGATTCCTGTGCACCCATCTGGCCGGCAACTTCCTGATGTTCAAGGGCAAAGGCGCCTTCGACGGCTACGCCGAGTTCCTCGAGCACCATCCCCTCATCATCCCCGCCGAGATCGGCCTGGCGGCCTTCTTCCTCGCGCACATCGTCTGGGGCCTGTGGGTGACCCTCGAGAACGTCCGCGCCCGCCCGCAGCGCTACGAGGGCGACGCCGGCACCGAGGACCGCAGCTGGGGCGCGCGCACGATGCGCTACACCGGCTCGATGACCCTGATCTTCCTCGCGGTCCACATCACGACCTTCAAGTTCATGGGCCCCGAGGAGGGCGAAGGCAGCCTGTGGGAATGGGTGATGTTCAACTTCCGCCACCCGCTCTACATGGGCTTCTACGTGCTCGCGATGGTCGCTTTGGGCACGCACCTGAGCCACGGCATCAAGTCCGCGTTCCAGACCTTGGGCCTGAGCCATCCGCGCTACACTCCGCTCGTCGAGAAGGCCGGCTTCGCTTTCGCGCTGGCCCTGGCGGCCGGGTTCGGGTCGCTGCCGGTCTGGGCTTTCGTGAGGGGGGGATAACATGACCGCGGTCCTCGACGCCAAGATTCCCGACGGCCCCATCGAGCACAAGTGGGAGAAGCATAAGTTCGACCTGAAGCTCGTCAATCCCGCCAACAAGCGCAAGTACGAGGTCCTCGTCGTCGGCACCGGCCTGGCCGGCGCCTCGGCCGCGGCTTCCTTGGCCGAGATGGGCTACAACGTCACCGTGATGTGCATCCAGGACAGCCCGCGCCGCGCGCACTCCATCGCGGCCCAGGGCGGCATCAACGCGGCGAAGAACTACCCCAACGACGGCGACTCGGTCCACCGCCTCTTCTACGACACGGTGAAGGGCGGCGACTACCGCGCCCGCGAGGCGAACGTCCACCGCCTGGCCGAGGTCTCGGTCAACATCATCGACCAGTGCGTGGCCCAGGGCGTGCCGTTCGCCCGCGACTACGGCGGGTTCTTGGACAACCGCTCCTTC
Organism: bacterium; assembly: GCA_004322435.1. Taxonomy (GTDB): domain Bacteria; phylum Elusimicrobiota; class Elusimicrobia; order UBA1565; family UBA1565; genus SCTT01. Next base: position 1,035 of record SCTT01000374.1, on the reverse strand, counting down.
GGCGGCGCGCAGGTCTCGCGGACGTTCTACGCCCGCGGCCAGACCGGCCAGCAGCTGCTCTTGGGCGCCTACGGCGCTCTGTCCCGGCAGGTCGAGGCGGGCCGGGTCCGGATGCTCGCCCGCCGCGAGATGCTGGACCTGGTGGTCGTCAACGGGCGCGCGCGCGGCGTCGTCGCGCGGAACCTCGTCGACGGCAAGGTCGAGCGCTATGCGGCCCACGCGGTGCTCCTGTGCACCGGCGGGTACGGCAACGCGTTCTTCTTGTCGACGAACGCCGCGAACTCCAACGTCACCGCGACCTACCGCGCGTACCGCCGGGGCGCCTTCTTCGGCAACCCCTGCTACACGCAGATCCACCCGACCTGCATCCCGGTCGCCGGCGAGCACCAGTCGAAGCTCACGCTCATGAGCGAGTCCCTGCGCAACGACGGCCGCGTCTGGGTGCCCAAGAAGCCCGGCGACACGCGCGCGCCCAACGACATCCCGGACGCGGAGCGCGACTACTACCTCGAGCGCCGCTACCCGGCGTTCGGCAACCTCGTCCCCCGCGACGTCGCCTCCCGCGCGGCCAAGAAGGCCTGCGACGAGGGGATGGGCGTGGGCCCGACCAAGCTCGCGGTCTACCTGGACTTCCGCGACGCCATCAAGCGCGTCGGGGCGGACACCATCCGCGAGAAGTACGGGAACCTCCTCGACATGTACCACCACATCACCGACGAGGACCCCTACAAGGTGCCGATGCGCATCTACCCCGCCGTGCACTACACGATGGGCGGGTTGTGGGTGGACTACAACCTGATGTCCACGGTGCCCGGCCTCTTCGTGCTGGGAGAAGCCAACTTCTCGGACCACGGCGCCAACCGCCTGGGCGCGAGCGCCCTGATGCAGGGCCTGGCCGACGGGTACTTCGTCATCCCCTCGACCTTGGGCGGCTACCTGGCCTCCGGCGGCCTCGACGCCGTGTCCACCGACGCCCCCGAGTTCAAGGAGGCCGAGGCGGCCGTGACGGAGCGCGTCTCCAAGCTCCTCAAGGTC
>SCTT01000373.1 GCA_004322435.1 bacterium | reverse complement strand
GGCAGGACACGTCGGCGGGGTTGATCTGGATCTTGGGGAAGTCGCGCTCGAAGACCGCCCGGTCCGGGTGGCGGGGGGAGAGCCAGCGGCCGTCCCTCACCTCAGGCCGCCTGCTTCTCGCGCAGCAGCTTCTCGAGCTCGTAGGGCAAAGAGAAGTGGACGTCCTCTTCGACGGTCTCGTCCTCGATGACGTTCTTCACGCCCAGGCGCAGGCGGCAGAAGTCGATGACCTCCTGCACCAGGATCTCGGGGGCGGACGCCGAGGCGGTGAGCCCCAGGGTCTTCACGTCCTTGAGCCACTCGGCCTTGATGTCGGCGGCGCGCTCGATGAGGAAGGCCCGCTTGCCGCGCGCCTCCGCGACCTCGCGCAGGCGCACGGAGTTGGAGCTGTTCGGGGCGCCGAGGACCAGGAGCAGGTCCACCTTGGGGACGAGGGCCCGGACGGCGTTCTGCCGGTTCTGGGTCGCGTAGCAGATGTCGTCCTTGGGCGGGCAGAGCAGCTTCGGGAAGCGGCGCTTGAGCACCGCGACGATCTCGGCGGCGTCGTCTAAAGACAGCGTCGTCTGCGTGAGGTAGGCGACCTTGTCGGGGTTCGGGACCTGGACGGCCTCGGCCTCGAAGGTGGTGCCGACTACCTGCATCGCGGCCGGCGCCTCGCCGAGCGTGCCGATGGTCTCGACGTGGTCGTCGTGGCCGATGAGGATGATGTGGTAGCCCTCTTTGGCGTACTTGATCGCCTCGAGGTGGACCTTGGTCACCAGAGGGCAGGTCGCGTCGATGACCTTGAGCTTGCGCCGCTTGGCCTCTTCGACGACCGCCGGGCCGACGCCGTGGGCGGAGAAGATCAGCCAGGCCCCTTCGGGGACGTCCTTCATGTCCTCGACCGTGACCGCGCCCTTGGCGGCCAGGTCGCTGACCACGTACTTGTTGTGGATGATCTCGTGGTTGACGTAGACCGGCTTGCCGCAGACCTGCAGCGCCTTCTCGACGACGTCGATGGCGCGCACGACGCCGGCGCAGAAGCCGCGCAGCTTGGCCAAGACCAGCGTCTCGACGTGGGTTCCGGGGAGGACGGTCGGGTTCATGGGGCTCCTAGGCGCGGGCCGGGACCTTGGCCCCGAGCCACTCGGCCGTCCGGGCGGCGATGCCCGGGGCGTCGAGGCGCAGTTGGGCGTAGAGCTGGTCCTGGGAGCCGTGCGACACGAACTGGTCGGGGATCCCTAAGCGCAGGACCTTGGCCGACACGGCCGCCTCCGAGAGCGCCTCGAGGACGGCCGAGCCGAAGCCGCCCTGGATGACGTTGTCCTCGACGGTGACGAGACGGTTCGACTTGTCCAGGGCCTGCAGCAGCAGGTCGCGGTCCAAGGGCTTGACGAAGCGCATGTTGAGGACGCCGGCGCTCACGCCGGAGGCCTCGAGGAGCTTCGCGGCCTCGAGGGCCGGGGCGACGCGGTTTCCGATGGCGGCGATGGTCACGTCGCGGCCGTCCTTGAGGCGCACGCCCTTGCCGACGGGGAGGTTCTCCATCACGGGGTCGAGCTTGGCGCCCGTGCCCTCGCCGCGCGGGTAGCGCAGAGAGACCGCGGTGTTCATCGAGAGGGCGGTCTTGAGCATGTGCTGGAGCTCGTTCTCATCGGCCGGCGCCATCACGGTCATGCCGGGGATCATGCGCAGGAAGGAGTAGTCGAACACGCCGTGGTGCGTGGCGCCGTCCGAGCCCACGAGCCCGCCGCGGTCGAGCGCGAACACCACGGGGAGCTTCTGCAGGCAGATGTCGTGCTCGATCTGGTCGTAGGCGCGCTGCAGGAAGGTCGAGTAGATGGCGACCACGGGGCGGTAGCCCTCGCAGGCCAGGCCTCCGGCGAAGGTGACCGCGTGCGGCTCGGCCAGGCCCACGTCGTAGAAACGCTTCGGGAAGCGCTCGCGGAACAGGTCGGTGCCGGTGCCTTCGGGCATCGCGGCGGAGATGGCGACGACCCGGGGGTCCTCCTCGGCCAGCTTCACGAGCGCCTTGCCGAAGACCGCGGTGTAGGAGGGGGCGGCGGGCTTGTCGCTCTTTATCATCTTCGCGGCGGCGACGTCGAACTTGCCGGGGCCGTGCCAGGTGTAGGGGTCCTTCTCGGCGGCGTCGTAGCCCTTGCCCTTCTTCGTCACGCAGTGGACGAGCACGGGGCCCTTGAGCTTGGAGACGTGGCGCAGGACCTCGACCAAGTTCGGCAGGTCGTGCCCGTCGACGGGACCGAAGTACTGGAAGCCCATCTCCTCGAAGAGCATGCCCGGAAACAGCAGCACGCGGGCGCGCTTGACGACGCGGGTGATCACGGCGCCCCAGAACTTGAAGCGGGCGAGGAACTTCTTGACCTCGATGCCGGCGTCGCGGACGGCGCCCAAGGTCAACAGGCGCGTCAGGAAGGTGCTCATCGCGCCGACCTTGTTCGAGATGAACATCTGGTTGTCGTTCAAGATCACGATGATGTCGGTCTGCAGCGCGCCGGCGTTGGTGAGCCCCTCGTAGGACTCGCCGCCCGTGATGCAGCCGTCGGAGACGACCGCGACGACCTTGAACTTGTCGTTCTTCAAGTCGCGGGCCGCCGCCATGCCGGTGGCGGCGGAGATGGCGGTGGATGCGTGGCCGGCGCCGAAGCAGTCGTACTCGGACTCGTCGCGCTTGAGGAAGCCGGAGATGCCGTCGGCCTGGCGGATGCGCTTCAAGGCCTCGCGGCGGCCGGTCAGGATCTTATGGCCGTAGGTCTGGTGGCCGGTGTCCCAGACGATCTTGTCCCGGGGCGTCTCGAAGACGTAGTGGAGGGCGGTGGTGATCTCGGCGGCGCCCAGGGAGGAGCCGAGGTGGCCTCCCAGCTTCGACACGCACTCGAGGATCCACTGGCGCAGCTCCGCGGCGACCTTCGGGAGGGCATCCACGGGCAGGGCCCGGAGGTCTTTCGGGGAGTCGATCTTAGGGAGGTATTCCATCGTCACGGGCTCCAGCCCGGGCCGCAAGCCCGGCGCAAGATAACCCGGCGATTATACCAATATTAAGGAAGGGACGGCCTTCAGCGGTCGCGGCTGACGACGTAGTCCGCCAACTCGTGGAGGACGGCGGCGCGGCGCCCGAAGGGCTTCAAGGCGGCATGGGCTCGGGCGACGTAGCCGAGGGCCAGCTCCCGGGAGGCCTCGATGCCGAACAGACGCGGGTACGTCAGCTTGTCGTTGGCGAGGTCGGAGCCCTTCTTGCCGAGCTTCGCCTTGTCGCCGACACGGTCCAAGACGTCGTCGGCGATCTGGAAAGCCAGGCCGACGTCCTTGCCGTACTCCCGTAGGGCGGCGCGCTTGGCCTTGGGGGCGCGGGCCAGGACGGCGCCGGCCTCGAGGCTGGCGACGATGAGCGCCGCGGTCTTGTGGGTGTGGACATACTCGAGCCGCTTGCGGGCCTTGGCGCGGCCGCCGTTCAAGAGCTCGGAGGCCTTGGCCTGCTCGCTCTCCAAATCCGCCATCTGCCCGCCCACCATGCCGCGCCAGCCGGCGCCGGCGGCGATGACGCGGACCAGCTCCGCGGCGTCCCGCCCGGGCAGGCGCAGGGCGGCGGCGTTGTCGGCCGCGGACTCGAAGGCCAAAGTGAGCAGGGCGTCGCCGGCGAGGATGGCGGCGGCCTCGCCGAAGACCTTGTGGTTCGTGGGCTTGCCGCGGCGCAGGTCGTCGTCGTCCATCGCCGGCAGGTCGTCGTGGATCAGGGAATAGGTGTGGATCATCTCGAGGGCGCAGGCGGCGCCCAGGGCTTTGCCGCGCGGGAGCCCGCAGCAGGCCGCGGCCTCGAGGACCAGCGCGGGGCGCAGGCGCTTGCCGCCGGCCATCAGGGAGTACAGCATGGACTTGCGCAAAGTCGGCGGGGCGGCGGCCAGGAGGGGGATGGCGGCGACGGTCGACTTCCCGCCGAGCGAGCTTTGGAACTCCCGCTCGACGGCGCGGCTCGCGTCGGCCAACGCCTTGGACAGCAGCTTAGGCATGCTCATCGAGGTCTCCGAGATATACTGACAAGAATCGGCCGAGCGCGTCCATGCCGCGCCGCGCGCGCCAGCCCGTCGCGGCGAGGCGGGGGAGCTTCGTCCAGTGCGCGGCGGCGAAGCGCAGGGCGGCCGCGAAGGAGCCGCCCTCGGGGGCCTGCGAAGGGGCGTCCTCGGCCAGGGCGTCCAAGACGGCGCGGGCGGCGAGGAAGTCCGAGCCGCGGCCTCCGGCCCACAGGCGCACGGCGGCGCTCTCCATGTCCACCGCCGCGGCGCGGAGCTTGCCCGCCAGGGCGCGCTTCTCGGCGGCGGTCAGGACGTGGTCGGCGTCGGCCACGGCGCCGATGTGGAGGGTGACCCCGGCCTTCTTGGCGGCCGCGGGCGCGGCCAGGGCCAGTTCGGCGGGGCCTCCGTGCACGTCCACGACCAGGTCGCCGGGCCGCAGCTCGGGCTGGAGGGCGCCGCAGAGGCCCGTCGAGACGATGAGGCCGGGCGTGGAGCCGTTGGCCTTGCCGAAGACGCGCTCCAGGGCGGCGGCGGCGGCGGGCCCGCCCATGCCGGTCTCGAGCAGGATGCCGCGGCGCGCGCCCAGAGTCCCTCGCCAAAGGCCGGGGCCGTCGGGCAGCAAGCCCAGCGCCTTGGCCAGGGGCCGCGACTCCCAAGGGGTCGCGGCGGTCAGCAGGACGGCGCTAGCGGACGTAGCCATTGGCCTTGAACCAGTCCACGGCGTCCTTGAGGGCCGTGCGCGCGGGCGTCTGCGGCAGGCCGAGCTCGCGCACGGCCTTGGCGGCCGAGAAGTACATCTTGTGCCGGGCCATGCGCACCGCGTCGAGCGGAGCCACGGGCTCGCCCCCCAGCGTGCGCAGGCGCAGCTCGTCTAAGACGCCGAAGGCGTAGGCCACGGCGTAGGGGGTCTTGAAGCGCGGCGCCGGCAGACCGGTTTCCTCCGCCAGGACGTCCAGGATGGCCTTGAGGGTCATGTCTTGCCCCGCCAAAATGTAGCGCTCGCCGACGCGCCCCTTCCGGGCGGCCAGCCAGTGCCCCTCGGCCACGTCGCGGACATGGACCACGTTGAGGCCGGTGTCCACGTAGGAGGGAAGGCGGCGGTTGAGGAAATCGACGATGATCTTGCCGGTGGGCGTCGGCTTAACGTCCCAGGGGCCGATGGGGGCCGCGGGGTTCACCACAACGACGGGCAGGCCCTCGGAGGCCAGGCGCAGCGCGGCGCGCTCCGAGAGCCACTTGGAGCGCTTGTAGACGCCGATGATGCCCTCGGGGCCCGGGTACTCGCTCGTCTCGTCGGCCGGAGCCCCGTCCTTGTGGAGCTTGACTGCCGCCACGCTCGAGCAGTGGACGATGCGTTCGGCCCCGGCCTTGCCGGCGGCCTTCAGGACGTTCTCGGTCCCGCCGACGTTCGCGGCGAGCATCGCGGCGGGGTCCGGCACCCAGATGCGGTAGTCCGCGGCGACGTGGAAGACGTAGCGCGCGCCGCGGCAGCCCCTTTCGAGGGAGGAGGAGTCGAGGAGGTCGCCTTCGCAGACCTCGGCGTCGACGCCGGCCAGGGCCTTGCGGTCGGAGCCCTTCCGGGCCAGGGCCCGGACCTTGAGGCCCTTCTCGACCAGAAGCCGCGCGAGGTTCGTCCCGACGAAGCCGGTCGCGCCCGTCAAGAATGCTGTATCAGCCAAAATGCTCCTGTTCGTGGGCGTTGTTTCCCTCTCCCGCCGTTGCGGGAGAGGGTAGGGTGAGGGTAGCCCGACGAAGTCCCTCACCCCGCCCCTCTCCCGCAAGCGGGAGAGGGAGAAGGAAAACGGCTAGACCTTCCCGGCGGGTTCGCGGACGGGCTTGGAGACCGGGAAGTTCGCGGGGACGGCCGACGCCCGCGGCTTGCCGCGGCGGGACTTGACCGAGGCCGTCACCTCGGCGACGTCCATCACCATCTTCGCGAACTTCGGGAAGCTCGAGAAGGAGTCGATGACCGCGGAGGGCTCGTAGCCCGAGTGCACCATGCAGTTCGCGCACTTGGGGTTGCCGGAGGCCTGGCCGTAGTGCTCCCATTCGGTCGAGTCGAGGAGTTCCTGGTAGGACTGGGCGTACCCGCCCTCGGCCATCAGGTAGCAGGGACGCTGCCAGCCGAAGACGTTGCGCAGCGGGATGCCCCAGGGGGTGCACTCGTACTCGCGCTTGCCCTCGAGGAAGTCCATGTAGAAGGTCGAGTGGTTGAAGTCCCAGCCCATCTTGCGCCAGTCCTTGAGCGTCTCCGAGAACCAGGTCTTCACCTGCGCCTTCTTGAGGAAGACGTCCTGCTGGGGCGCCTTCTCGTAGGCGTAGCCGGGGGAGATCATCATGCCGTCGACGCCCATCGCCATGCACTCGTCGAAGAACTGGCGGAACTCGGCCGAGTCCTCGCCTTGGAAGATGGTCGTGTTCGTCATCACGTGGAAGCCCAGCGCCTTGGCCTTCTTGATGGCGGCGGTGGCCTTCTGCCACACGCCCTCCTCGCAGACCATCCGGTCGTGCGTCTTCTCCATCCCGTCTAAGTGGATCGAGAAGATCAGCTGGCTCGAGGGCTTGAAGCGGTGGAGGTTCCTCTCGAGCAGGATGGCGTTCGTGCACAGGTAGACGAACTTGCCGCGCTCGATGAGGCCCGCCACGATCTGGTCGATCTCGGGGTGGGCCAGGGGCTCGCCGCCGGCCACGACGACGACGGGCGTCGCGCACTCCTCGGCGGACTTCCAGCACTCGGCCGGCGTCAGGCGTTTGCGCAGGACGTCCGGCGGGTACTGGATCTTGCCGCAGCCGGCGCACTCGAGGTTGCAGGCGAAGAGGGGCTCGAGCATCATCACGAGCGGATAGCGGTCCGTCCCCGAGAGCTTCTTGCCGAGGATGTATTTGAACATGGACATCTGCATGCGGAAGGGGACGGGCATGGTGTTTCCTCCGGGAATTACGCGTCCACGGTCGCGAGCTCCGCGCGGCGGCGGAGGACGTCCTGGTACTTCCCGAGCGCCATCAGCGGGAACGAATGGCGGTACATCGTGTAGCCGAGGTAGAAGACCTTGGGAAAGCCCGTGCCGGTGATCTCCGACTCGTCCCAGGTGCCGTCGGGACGCTGGGTCGTCAGCAGATAAGCGACGCCGCGTTCGACGGCGGGGTCGCCCCCGCGCCCGGCGGCGAGGAGGCCCAGGATGGCCCAGGCAGTCTGGGACGGGGTCGAGGGCCCCGCGCCCTTGAGGGACGGGTCGGCGTAGGTGGCGCAGGTCTCGCCCCAGCCTCCGTCCTCGCGCTGGACGGAGCTCAGCCAGTTGGCGCCCTTCTGCACCCAGGCCTGCCCCATGTCGGCGCCGATGGCGTTGAGTCCCATCAGCACCTGCCAGGTCCCGTAGAGGTAGTTGACGCCCCAGCGGCCGTACCACGAGCCGTCGGCCTCCTGCTCGCGCTTGATGAACTCGACGGCGGAGGCGACGCAGCCGTAGGACTCGTCGTAGCCGATGTAGCCGAGGAACTCGAGCACGCGGCCGGTGATGTCGGCCCACGGCGGGTCGATCATCGCGTTGTGGTCGGCGAAGGGGATCTTCGTGAGGATGACCTTCGTGTTCTCCTTGTCGAACGCCGCCCAGCCGCCGGAGGAGGACTGCATCGACAAAAGCCACGTCAGGCCGCGCAGGCACGCCTTCTCGCGCGTCTGGGCGAGGCGGTCGTCGAGCTCGACGTGGCGCAGCGCGAGCATCACCATCGCGGTGTCGTCGATGTCGGGATAGAAGTCGTTGCGGAACTCGAAGGCCCAGCCGCCGATCGGGCCGACGGTGTTGGTCATCCGCCAGTCCCCGGCGCGGCGGATCTCCTTCGCCAAGAGCCACTCGACGGCGCGCACGACCGCGGGGTGGCGGCGGTCGAGGCCGGACTCGGCCAAGCCGATGACGGCGATGGCTGTGTCCCAGACCGGAGAGTGGCACGGCTCCATCTTGAGCTTCTCGCCCTTCGGGAGCTCCAGCGCCTCGAACTCGCGCAGCTGGGCGCGCAGGCGCGGGTCGGTGTCGGCGTAGCCCAGGCACTTCATCGCGAGGATGGTGTTGAGGATGCCGGGGTAGATGGCGCCCAGGCCGTCCGAGTCCTCGAGGCGCTCGAGGACCCACTCCTCGCAGAGCTTCAAGGCCCAGACGCGGACCCAGTGCGGGCCGCGGCCCTCGGCGCCCTTGAGCATCCGGTCGCAGAAGAGGAAGAAGCTGGTCCAGGAGAGCAGGGTGTGCGGGGCCTGGGCCTCCTTCAGGGAGACGTGGCGCCGGGCGTCGGGGAACAGCTCGTCGAGGCGCGCGTGGGGCGGGCAAGCGAGGCGCGGGCGTTCGGACCAGATGATGGCCAGCGGGATCACGATGGCGCGGGTCCACGACGACATCTGGTAGATGTTGAAGTAGAACCAGTTCGGGAACAGCATGATCTCCGGCGGGATGGAGGGCACTCCTTCCCACCCGTAGAGGCCCCAGAGCGCCATGTAGAACTTGGAATAGGTGTTGACCTTGTGGATGCCGCCGAGGGCCGCGATGCGCTCGCGGGCCTTGGCGAGCGCCGGGTGGTCGGCATTGAAGCCGGCGAACTTGAGGGCCCAGTAGGCCTTCACCGTGGCCGAGATCTCGGCGGGACCGTTCTTGTAGATGTTCCAGCCCCCGTCCGGCAGCTGCTCGGAGAGGATGCTCTTGGCGAACCGCGGCACGCGCGGGTCGTTGCCGCGCCCGAGGAAGTTGTAGAGCATGACGGCGTCGGACTCGAGCGTGGAATCGGTCTCGAGCTCCGCGCACCAGAACCCCTGCCGTCGGTCCTGGCGGCCCAGCAGGTATTCGTGCGCGCGCGCGATGCCGTCGCGCAGGGCTTCGGGGAGGGGGACCTGGCCGGACTCCTCGGCGGCCGGCCGGAGGCGCTCGGCCCACTGGTCGGGTTTGCGGAAGCGAGGCTGCCCGAACGGGGTGAGCCATTCCGACATCAGTCGCTTGACCATGGGCGCCGGACCCTCTTTAAAACGGGACATTTAAGGAAAGGGATTATACCAAACTCACGGCGGAATCCTGACGGGAGCCGTCAGGATTGCCAGTAGCGGCGGGCGCCCAGGTAGCGGGTTTTCCAATACGACTCGGCGAGGGTGTCGATGGAGACGGCCCTCCCCTTCTTGGGAGCATGGACGAAGCGGTCCCCGCCCAGGGAGACGCCCACGTGGGAGGGGCCGCGGCGTTCGGTGGTGAAGAAGACCAGGTCGCCGGGGCGCAGCTCGCCGCGGTCGACGCGCCGGCCGGAGGCGAACTGGGTCTCGGAGCTGGGGGGGATGTCGAGCCCGGCCTGGCGGTGGGCCCACCAGGCGAGGCCCGAGCAGTCGAAGCCGGCGTCCGGGGAGCGGCCGCCGAACTTGTAGCGCGTCCCCAGGCCGCGCCGGGCCCATTCGGCCACCGCGGCGCCGCGGCCGCCGGCCGTGCGGCGGGGGGAAGACGCGCACGCCCCGAGGGAAAGCGCCAGCGCCAGGCCCGCCGCGGCGGCGCGGGTCATGCGTCGGGGAGCTTTTCGAGGGCCGCCGCGAAGTCCGCGGCCGAGCGGAACCGGTGCTGGGGCTCGGGCGCCAGCGCCCGGGAGACGAAGGCGTCCAGCTCCGCCGACAGGCCCGGCGCGGCCGAGCTGGGCGCCTTGAACGCCCGCTCGCGCTTCTGGGCCAGGTAGTTGGGGCCGGCGAACGGGAGGCCGCCCGTCACGAGCTCGTAGAGCATCACGCCCATCGAGAACACGTCCGACTCCTTGAACGCGGCGCCGAGCTCCTGCTCGGGGGCCATGTACGCGGGGCTGCCGATGGTCTCGGCCCAGGAGAGCTTCGCGGCGGTCTTCCGGGCCTCGATGCCGACGCCGAAGTCGGAGACCTTCGCGACGCCCTCCCGCGTGACGAGCACGCACTGCGGGGTCAGGTCCCCGTGGAGGACCTTCGACTGGTGCGCATGCTCGACGGCCTTGGCCGCCTGGGTCAGGACGCGCCGCGCGGAGGAGAGGTTGATGCGGCGCCCCGCCTCGAGGAACTCGGCGACCGCCTTGCCGTCCACCTTCTCGGAGACGATGTGGACGCGCTCGTCCTCGACGAAGACCGCGTAGACCTCGCAGAGGTTCGGGTGCTTGAGGGAGCTGACCTGGCGCGCCCGCTCGAGGATGCGGTCCAGGTCCTTCTCGCTGCGGTGCAGTTCGTCGCGCAGACGCTTGATGAGCACGCGGCGGCGCCCCGAGACCTCCTCTCCCTCGAAGACCGGGCCGAGCGGGGTCGGGGCCGCGGCCGACAGCACGCGCCAGGAGCCGCCGAGGACCGCGCCGGGGGCCGGGTCGGGCCGCCGCGGCAGCGGGGTGGAGACCGTCGGGCCGCCGAGGGCGGGGACGGGGCCGCGCGGCGGGAGCGCGGGCATCGGGGAGGGGGGCGGGAGGACCTGGCCCGGGATGCGGGAGGCCGGCAGCGCGGTGACGGTCTCCAGGCGCTTGCGGCGGGCGGTCTTCGCGAGCCAGACCACGAAGCCGGTGAATCCCAGGGCCAGCGCGCCGAGGCCGACGCTCAGGCGCCGCCGGCGGCGGGCCGCCTCGCGCATCGCGCGGGCCTCCGCGAAGGCGGCGTGGTCCTGGCGCAGCGTCTCGTCGACCGAGTCGCTGAAGCGGCCGACGTCCTTCGGGTAGGCGTCATAATCCATCACGCGGCGCAGGCGGTTCTGCACGTCGTCGGAGACCCCGTGCGAGATGGCCGAAAGCAGGGCCGCGCCCTGGCGGAACTGGAACTCCTTGCGCAGCGTCTTGAACTCGTCGAGGCCGTCGCGCAGCT
>SCTT01000040.1 GCA_004322435.1 bacterium | reverse complement strand
GCTCTTCCGATCTGACGGCAGCCCGTTCCTCATAAAGGAGCGGACCAAGGTCCGGGCCAGCCAGAGATAGGAGTTGCCGGAGCTCGTCCCGATGACCGCGACCGAGACCGGGGCGGCGCCGGGGGCGCTGGGGACCACGAACGCCCCGCGGCGGCGCTCTTCCTCCTTGCGCTTAAGGTCGGGCAGCATCGGCAGCGGCATCGGCGGGTGTTGGGCGGTCCAGAGTTCCATCGCGTCCTCCTTGCTCATGCCCACAGGATGCGGGAAACGGGAGGAGGCGGGAACGAATTCCGCCTTGAAGAAATAAAAGACGTAATTTATTGACTAATTTACAATGCGGGACGCGTTCTTGAAGGCGTCTTGAAACTCTGTTAGGATGGGGGACAAGGCATGGGCGAGCAGAAGACGGTGCTGATGGTCGAAGACGACGCGGGGGTCCGCGCCCCGCTGCGCGCGGCCTTCGAGGCGGCCGGCTATCGCGTGCTCGAGGCCGACGGCATCGCCGTGGGGCTCAACGAATTCCGCACCAAGGAGCCCGACCTCGTGGTGCTCGACGTGGAGCTCCCGGACGGAACGGGCCTCGACGCGTGCCGCAGCATCCGCGCGCATAAGACCCTGTCGAAGACCCCGGTCATCATGTTGACCGGCCGAGGCGGGCTCGAGCAGAAGGGCGAGGGTTTTGAGGCCGGCGCCGACCATTATCTGGTCAAGCCGGTCCATCCCAAGGAGCTGCTCCTGTGGGCGGGGTCGCTTCTGCGGCGCACCGGCGAAGACGCGGGGGCCGGGGCGGTCACGGCCGGGGAGCTCTCGGTCGACCGCGAGGCGATGGTCGCGCGCTTTAAGGGAGAGCCGCTGCCGAAGCTCACGGTCAAGGAGCTCGAGCTCCTCCACTTCCTCGTCCTCAAGCGCCCGGCCGTCGTCAGCCGCAAGCACATCCTCTCGAAGCTGTGGCGCACGGTGGCCGTGGACCACGTCGTGGACACCCACATCGCGAACCTGCGCAAGAAGCTGCCCGCCGAGGTCTCCGACCGCATCCAGAACGTGCCCGGGAAGGGCTTCCGCTACTTCGGCTGAACGGCGGCCGGCGGCCGCCGGGACAGCCGGATCTTCGGGTGCTTGTCGGCGAAGTAGTCGCAGTCCCACTCCTTCTCGAAGAGCAGCACGCCGTGCCCGTCGGGGTCCTGCGCCAGCGTAGTCTTGCCCGTCAGGTACTCCGCCTGCGCGGCGGCGTAGGACTCGGGGTCGAGCCAGCGCACGATGCGCCAGGCCGCCTCCTCGACGCGCGAGTCCGCCCCGTACTCCGAGGAGAGCCGGTAGCGGAACACCTCGAACTGCAGCGGCCCGACGGCGGCCAAGAGCGGCGCCCGCCGCGACGTCGTCGCCGTCGTGAAGCGCTGCAGCACGCCTTCCTGCAGAAGGTGCGCGACGCCCGCGTCGAAGCGCTTGCCCTGGGCCGTGTTCGTCGCGTGCAGGTGGGCGAAGTGCTCCGGCACGAAGCGCGGCACGCCGTGATAGACCAGGCCGGGGTCCTCGGAGAGCGTGTCGCCGACCGCGAACTCGCTGTGGCCGACCACGCCGATGACGTCGCCCGCGAAGGCCTCGTCGACGGTCTCGCGCTCGCGCCCGAGGACCTTGTGGGAGCTCGAGAGCCGGATGCGCCCGCCGGTGCGGGAGTGGACGACCTGCATGTCGCGCGCGAAGCGGCCCGAGCAGACCCGCACGAACGCGATCTGGTCGCGGTGGCGGGGGTCCATGTTCGACTGGATCTTGAAGACGAACCCCGAGAAGCGCGGGTCGTCGGGAGTCACCGGGCCGGACGCCGCCTGCTGGGCGCGCGGCGGCGGGGAGAGCTCGAGGAAGCCGTCGAGGAGCATCTGCACGCCGAAGTTGTTGGCCGCGCTGCCGAAGAAGACGGGGGTCATGTCCCCGGAGCGCACCAGCGCCGGGTCGAAGGCCTCGCCGGCCGCCTCGACCAAGGCCACCTCCTCGTGGGTCTTAGCCAGCTCTCCGGCGTCGAGGCCGGCGTGGCGCGCCGCCTCGTCCCCGTCCACGACGGAGACGGGGGCGCGGTAGCTGCCGCCCGGGACGCGCTCGAAGAGGTGCAGGCGGCGGCCGCGGCGCTCGTAGAGGCCGCGGAACCCCGACCCCGAGCCGAGCGGCCAGTTGATGGGGTAGGGGTGGAGCTGCAAGGAGCGTTCCAGGGCGTCCAAGAGCTCCAGCGGCTCGAGCGTGGGGCGGTCGAGCTTGTTGATGAAGGTGAAGATGGGGATGCGCCTTTCGCGGCAGATCTCGAAGAGCTTGAGCGTCTGGCTCTCGAGGCCCTTCGCGGCGTCTAAGACCATCACGGCCGCGTCCACCGCGGTCAGCACCCGGAAGGTGTCCTCGCTGAAGTCCTTGTGGCCGGGGGTGTCCAAGAGGTTCAGGTGGTAGCCGCCGTACTCGAACTGGAGCACCGTGGAGTTGACCGAGATGCCGCGCTGGCGCTCGAGCTCCATCCAGTCCGAGGTCGTCGCGCGCTCCTTGCGCCGCGAGGTCACCGAGCCGGCCAGCTGGACCGCGCCGCCGTAGAGCAGGAGCTTCTCGGTCAGCGTCGTCTTGCCCGCGTCCGGGTGCGAGATGATGGCGAAGGCGCGGCGCTTCGCGGACTCGCGGGAGAGGAGGTCGTCGGCCATCGTCGGAGAGACGATGATACGAAATCCGCCGCGGGGGGTCAGCCGCGGGGGGGCGGCGGCAGGGTGAAGAAGAAGACGGAGCCCTTCTTGTACTCGCTCTCCGCCCAGATGCGCCCGCCGTGGGCCTCGACGATCTCCTTGCAGATGGCCAGCCCCAGGCCGGTGCCCCGGACGGGGCGCACCACGTTGGCGGTCTCCGGGACCTGCGTGAACTTGGTGAACAGCGTCGCGACGCGCTCGGCCGGGACGCCGATGCCGGTGTCGCGGACCCCGACGCGGTCGAAGCCCTCCGGCGTGCGCGCCCATTCCAGGCGCACGCTGCCGCCGGACGGGGTGAACTTGAGGGAGTTGGAGAGGAGGTTCACCAGCACCCGCCGCAAAGCCTGTTCGTCGGCGTAGACTTTGGTCCCCGGGGGGACGCCCGCGGCCTCGAGACGGACCTGGTACTCGGCGGCCTTCACGGCCAGCTGCTCGACGACGGTCTTCGCCAGCGCCGAGAGGTCCGCCGGGACGGGGTTGTAGGGCATCCGCCCGGCCTCCATCTTGGTCAGGTCCAGGATGTTGTCGATGAGCTCGGCCAGGTAGTTGGCGCTCTCGATGATGAGCTTGACCGAGCGCAGCTGCTTGTCGTTCATCGGCCCTTCGGCCTTCATCTCGAGGAGCCCCGCGTAGCCGACCACGGCGCTCAAAGGGCTGCGCAGGTCGTGCGTGATCTTGGCGAGGAAGGCGTCCTTGAGCTCCTCGAGCTCCTGGAGCTTGGCGCCCATCGCGTTGAACCGGGAGGACAGGTCCCCCAGCTCGTCGGCCCGGGTCGTCAGCACGCGCGCCGAGAGGTGCCCCTCGCCGATGCGCTGGGCGCCGGCGGCGAGCTTGTCCAAGGTCTTGGTCATCTTCCGCGCGACCCAGGCGGCCCCGAGCAGCCCCGCCGCGAGGGCCGCCGCGGAGAGGGCCAAGAGGCGCCGGCGCAGCTCGGAGAGGGCGTCGGCCGCCCGGCGGGAGGAGGCGGCGGAGTCGAAGCCCACGACGAGCGCCGCCCCCGTCTTGCCGAGGCCGACCGCGCGCTCGGCGACGGCGTGGCCGTGCCAGTCGCGGGCGCCGGAGGCCTCCCCGGATTTCACGGCGTCCAGCACGGCGTTCATCGAGCGTTCGGGCTCGCCGTGCGTCGCCGAGTCGTCGGGCAGCTCGTAGCGCACCTGGCCGGCGGAGTCGAGCACCCAGACGTAGTCGGCCTCGGTGGACTCGACGAGCGCTCGCGCGGGGTCGTTTAAGCCCTCCGGCCGGCCTTCCTCGGCGGCGAGGCGCGCCGCCGGCACGAGCCCGCCCGCGAGCTCCGTGAGGCGGCGCTCCTGGGCCTTGCTCTGGCGGCGCCCTTCGAGGGCCAGCTGAAGCCCGGCGGTCAGGAGGACCGTCAGCACGACCAGGCCCGAGGCGAACAGCGAGAGTTGGGTGCGTAGGTTCAACGCCGGGATTGAATCCTATTGCCCGCCTCCGGTCAACGTCCTCGCGGCCGCCAGGAACTCCCGGGGATGGTCGAGCTTGTCGAGGACCCGGACGACCCCGCGCGCCCGGAGCGCGTCCCGCAGCGGGCCTTCGACCCGCCCCGCCGAGAAGGCGAGGACGGGGACCGCGGCCGTCTTCGGGTCGGCGGCCAGGCGCGAGAGGACGCCCAAGCCGCTTAAGCCCGGCAGGCACATGTCGAGCAGCACCAGGTCCGGGGCGCCCGACGCGCACAGGCGCAGGCCTCCCTCCCCGTCTCCCGACGAACTCACGTGGAACTCGGGCCCCAGGATGCGGGTCAGGATGTCCCGGAAATCCGGGTCGTCGTCGATCACGACCGCGTTTCTTGTCATGCGCCCCCCTTGTGACCGTAGCCTGCGCGGAACGCGGGGAGGGCGCCATGAAAGAAAGGGCGGAGCGGATTGCCGCGGAAAGCGCTGCGGAATTCGAGGGGGGCGGGCGGTCTTGAAGGCGCCTTGAAGGCCGCCGGTCAGGAGTTCGGCAGGAGTTCTTTGATGGCCCGCGCGAGGTCGGCGAAGGCCACGGGCTTGCGCAGGAAGCGCACGTTGCGCGAGATGTCCACGCGCCCGACCTGGCGGTTGAGCGGCAAAGAGCTCAGGAAGACGATGGGGATGTCGGCGGTGAGCCCCAGGCCGCGGAGCTTGGCGAAGACCTCCTCGCCCATCATGCCCGGCATCTCGAAGTCGAGGAGCAAGAGCTCGGGCAGGCGCGCCTTGATCTTGGCGAGGCCGTCGGGGCCGGTCAGCGCGGAGGAGACCGCGTGGCCGGCGGCCTTGAGGGCCGCCGAGAGCACCTCGTGGACCGCCGGGTCGTCGTCGATGAGGAGGATGTCCGCCATGTCAGCGCTCCGGCGACATTATAGGCGCGCTTCCTCGGGCGCGCCAGAGGCCGGCGCCGGCAGCTCGCCGAGCTCGGCCAAGGCCTCGCGCAGGCGCGCGTCGTGGCGGTGGCTTTCGAGGCGCGCGGCCAGGCTGTAGGCGCAGGGGACGACGAAGAGGGTCAGGAGCGTGGAGACGCTGACGCCGCCGATGATGACGAGGGCCATCGGCACGCGCGTCTCGGCGCCGGGGCCCAGGGCCAGCGCGGGAGGGATGGCCGCGGCGATGGTCGCCGCCGTCGTCATCAAGATGGGGCGCAGGCGCACGGGGCAGGCGTGCTTCAAGGCCTCGTCGACGCCCAGGCCGCGCTTGCGCTGCTCGTTCGTGAAGTCCACGAGCAAAATGGAGTTCTTCTTGACGATGCCCATCAGCAGCACGATGCCGATCATGGAGAACATGTTGAGCGACTGCTGCCCGAGCACCAGGGCCAGGACGGCCCCCGTCACGCTGAAGGGGAGCGCCAGCAGGACCAGGGCCGGGTGGATGAAGCTGTTGAACTGGGCCCCGAGCACCATGTAGGCCACGAAGACGCCCAAGACCAGAGCGACGACGAGGCCCATGAACGACTCCTTGAACGTCTCGGCGCCGCCGGCGAACTCCAGCTTCACGCCCTCGGGGAGGAGGCGTTCGGCCGCGGCCTCGACCGCGGCGATGGCGTCGCCCTGGGACTTCCCGCTGGCGACGTTGGCCTGCAGCCGGATGGCTCGCGAGCGGTTGTGGCGGGTGATGCTCAAAAGCGAGTTCCGCTCCTTGACCTCCACCAGCGCCGACAGCGGCACCACCTGGCCGCGGTTGTTGCGCACCTGGATCTTCGCGATGTCCTTGGGGTCGGTGCGGTCGACGGCGGCGAAGCGCGCGCGGATGTCGTAGCGGTGGCCGCCCCGGGTGAACTTGCCGGCGCGCACGCCGCCGAAGGCGGCGTTGATGGCGTTGCCGATGGTCGCGACGCTGACGCCGCGCTTGGCCGCCTCGACGCGGTCCGGCCAGACCTGCACCTCGGGCATGCCGAGCTTGTAGTTGGAGTTCACGTCCACCATCAGCCCGGACTTCCGCATCTCGGACAGGAACTTTTCGCTTAAGGCCGCCAACTGGTCCCAGTCCTTGCCCTGCAGCGTGAAGTCCACCGGGAAGCCGGGCTCGGCGCCGCCGCCGCCGGTGGAGAGGTCGAGCAAGATGACCTTGGTGAGGCCGGGCAGGGCGGAGAGCTCCTTGCGGAAGACGTCTTGGAGCTCCTGCTGGGTGAACGCCTTGCTCCGTCCTGGAGGGACGGGGCGGGCCGCAGGGTCCTTGAGCGTGACGAAGATCATCCCGGAGTTGATCTCGCCGCCCTCGAAGCCGCCGACCGCGGTGTAGTAGCGGTCGAGCTCGCCCCGCGCCATCAGGTAGGCCTCCGCGCGCTTGAAGGCCGCGTCGGTCGACTCGAGCGAGGAGCCGACGGGGGTCTCGAGCTGGATGAGCATCATGCTCTGGTCCTGGGCGGGCATCAGTTCCTTGCGCACGACGCCGAAGAGGGCCAGCGAGGCGACGAAGAGCGCCGTCGCCGAGACCAAGACGCGCCAGCGGCGGCCCAGGCACCAGGAGAGGCCGCCGCGGTAGCGCGCGGTGGACCACAGCATCGCGTCGTCGACCAGCTTGCTCAGGCCCGTGTGGCCGCCGACCTGCAGGAACTGGGAGCAGCGCATCGGGGCCAAGGTCAAGGACTCCAGCAGCGAGAGCATCACCGCCGCGGAGATGGTCACGCCGAACTGGAGGAAGTACTTGCCGATGACGCCCTTGACGAAGAGGACGGGCACGAAGATGGCGAGGATGGCCACCGAGGCCGCCATCGCCGCGAAGTAGATCTCGCGCGCGCCGACGATGGCCGCTTTGACCTGGGGCAGGCCCTGCTCGCGGTGGCGGACGATGTTCTCGAGCACCATGATGGCGTCGTCGACCACGATGCCGATGACG
>SCTT01000372.1 GCA_004322435.1 bacterium | reverse complement strand
GCCCCCGGAGGCCCTCATGACCCGTTCCCTCTGCGCCGCCGCCGTTTTGGCCGTTCTGGCCGCCGTCCTGGCCCCCCGCTTCGCCCGCTCCGAGGGGGAAGCCGTCCGGAACTTCTCGGTCGCCAACATCGAGTACAAAGGCTCCAAGATGTGGATCCCCGGCACCCTCATCGCCAAGAAGGGGGAGACCGTCAAGATCAAGCTCACGAACAACACCCCCTCGGGCAAGCACGGCTTCTCCATCGACGCCTTCGGCGTCAAGGCCGAGGTCGCCGGGGACGGGCAGCCCCAGACCGTCGAGTTCAAGGCGGCGGAGGCGGGGCTCTACCCCATCTACTGCCAGCTCCACCCCGCCCACATCGGCGGCCAGCTTTTGGTCCTGGAAAAGTAAGCCCGGGAGTGCTAGATTCTCCGACCGGAGGCGCACGATGACCACGAAATCCAAGCCCGCCAAGAAGAAGGCCGCCAAGAAGGCCGCCCCGAAACCGTCCGCCCCGAAGGCCCTGAAGGCGCCCAAAGAGGTCTCCATCTCGAAGCGCGACCTCGACGCCATCCGGAAGAAGCTTTCCGAGCAGCGCTCGGACGTGCTCGAGGCCATGCGCCGCAACCGGGCGCCCGAAGTGACCTCCGACACCGGAGACGAGGCGGACCAGGCCCAGGCCGCGATGGACCGCGACCTCCAGTTCGAGCTTTCCGACACCGAGCGCAACACCCTCGACCAGATCGAAGGCGCCATCCGCAAGATCGACAAAGGCACCTACGGGGCCTGCGAGCAGTGCCGCCAGCCCATCGAGACCCTGCGCATCCGGGCCCTGCCGTTCGCCCGCTACTGCATCCGGTGCCAGTCGGGCTCCGAGCGGGCCGTCACCGCGACGCAGGCCTAAGCCCCGCCGGATGAAGGCCGCCTTCCTCGAGGGCTTCGGCGGCCCCGAGGCGCTCAAGGTCGGCGAGCTCCCGGACCCACGCCCCGCGGCCGGCCAGGCGCTGGTCCGCGTGCGCGCCGCCGCGCTCAACCACCTGGACCTGCACGTCCTCGCCGGCAACCCGGCCTATAAGATCTCGCTGCCCCACGTCCTGACCGGCGACATGGCCGGCGAGCTCGTCGAAGCCGGGCCCGGGACCGACCTGGGAGCCTTGAAGCCCGGCGACCGCGTGCTGGTCGCCCCCGGGGTCTCCTGCTGGGACTGCCCGCCCTGCAGCGCCGGACGCGACAACCTCTGCCGCACCTACCGCATTTTGGGCGCCGACGGCGGCTGGGGGGGGATGGCCGAGCTTTGCGTCGTCCCCGCCCGGAACCTCGTCCCTTTGCCGCCCGGGATGCTCTGGGAGCAGGCCGCGGCCGTGCCGCTCACCTTCCTCACGGCCTTCCACATGCTCGACGCCCTCGCGCGCCTTAAGGAGGGGGAGACCTTGCTCGTGATGGGGGCCTCGAGCGGGGTCGGCGCCGCGGCCATCCAGCTCGGCAAGGGCGTCGGCGCGCGCGTCATCGCGGCCTCCACGGCCGAGGAAAAGCTCGCGGCCGCCCGGGAGCTGGGCGCCGACGAGACTTTGCTGCTCGGCCCAGCAGGCCTGCGCCCGCTGCGCAAGCTCGCGCCGGCCGGCGTGGACGTCGTCTTCGAGCACGTCGGCGGGGCGTACTTCCCGGACCTGGTGCGCGCGCTCGCCCCCGGCGGCCGGCTAGTCACCTGCGGCGCGACCGCCGGCCACGACGTGACGCTCGACCTGCGCCATGTGTTCTTCAAGGAGCTCTCGGTGCTCGGCGCCAAGATGGGGCCGCAGGACGAGCTGCGGCGCCTGATGCCCGCCTTCGCTTCAGGGCGCCTGCGGGCCGTCGTCGACCGCATCTACCCTCTCGCCGAGGCGCGGGCCGCGCTCGAACGGTTGGCCGCCCGCCGGCAGTTCGGCAAGGTCGTCATCGTCCCTTGAAGCGGCTCCCTCTCGCGTTGCTGGCGCTGGCCCTCTCGGCGCCCTTCTGGGACCTGGGCCACCCGCTCTGGGAGGTCGACGACGCCCGCTACGCGCAGGTCCCGCGCGAGCTCCACGAGGCCGGCTGGCCGCTCGTCCCCACGCTCGACGGGATGGACTACGTCGAGAAGCCGCCGCTAATCTACTGGCTGGGGGCGGCCTCCTACCGGGTCTTCGGGGTGAGCGAGGCGGCCGCCCGGGTGCCCTTGGCCCTCGCGGCGCTGGCCGGCGTCGCGGGCGTCTGGTGGCTGGGCGGGTGGCTGTTCGCGCCCGCCGTCGGGCGGGCCGGGGCGCTCGTCCTCTCGACGATGCTCGTCTACGCCGGCCTCGCCCACATGATCACGCCGGACATGACCCTGACCGCCGCGCTCCTCTGGGCGACCGCGCTGGCCCTGAGGGTCATCCACCGCCCCGAAGACGCCCGATGGGCCGCGCCGGCCGCCTGGCTGGCCGCTGCGGCCGCCTTCCTCGCGAAGGGGCTCGTCGCGCTGCTGCTCCCCGCCCTCTGGACGACGGCTCTGGCCGTCCTCGACCCCAAGGCCCGGGCGGGATTCAAACGCCTGCTCTGGGGCCCCGGGCCGCTCTTATTTTTCGGCGTCGTCGGCCCCTGGGTCTGGGCGATGGAGCGCGCCGTGCCGGGCTTCTGCCGGGTCTTCTTCCTCGAGCAGCACTTCCAGCGCTTCCTCGACGCGGGCAAGTACAACCGCCCGGGCGGCTGGTGGTACTTCCTGGCCGAGGCCGCCTGGGGGACTTTGCCCTGGACCCCCGCCGCCCTCGCCGCTCTCGCCGCCCCGCTGTGGTCCCCGCGCAAGGCCGACCCCCGCGAGCTGCAGCTCGCCCTGTGGCCGCTCCTGGTCGTCGGGTTCTTCACCACGTCGAGCTCGAAGCTCCCCACCTACGTGCTGCCGGCCTTCCCGTTCATCGCCCTGCTGACCGCCAAGTTCCTGCTCGACGGACGTTCCGAAGGGCGCCTGCGCGCCGCCGCCGCGCTCCTCGCCGGGGTCCTGGGCCTCGCCGCGGCCGCCGCTGCGGCCGCCGGGACACAGCTCGTCCCCGGCTTCACGGGGCCCGACGCGCTTCTCGCGGCCGGCGCTTTGGCCGCGCTGGCCGCAGGGGTCCTCTGGGCCCCGCGCGGCGTAGACGGGTTCCCGAAGGCCGCTTCGGCCGCGCTCCTCTTCCTGGCGCTGGCGCTCGCCGGCGCGCGGCGCGCCGAGCCGCTCGTCAGCGCGCGCCCGGTGGCGCGGCTGCTCTCGGAGGCCGTCGCGCGCGCCGAGGCCGAGACCCCCGGGGTCCCGGTGCGCCTCGTGGCCTACGACAAGTATCTGCACGGCGTCCCGTTCTACACCGGGCGCCGCGTGGACGTCGTCAACTGGGTGGGAGAGCTCCATTACGCCAAGCGCTTCGAGCGCTTCGCCGACCGCTTCGGGGACGACAACCAGATCCGGGAGTGGCCGCGTTCGGGGGAGCGCGTGTTCGTCACCGCGCCGCTCAAGCAGGCCGCCTGGGTGGAGAGGACCAGGGGAGGTCCGGGAAGCATCCGGACGGTCGGGACGGCGGGGAACTACGCCGTCTTCGAGCTGACGAAGAAGCCCTAAGGGCCCGAGATCTCGACGGCCGTGCGCTTGCGGTCGCGGGCCCGTCCGCGGATGACGTAGCCTCCGCCGCCCGCCTCCACGACGAACCCGTCGGGGTCGAAGAGCTCGCCCATCGCCTCTTTGAAGGCGCCCACGTCCCCGGACACCGAGGCCAGGTCCGAGAGCTTCGAGGTGTAGCGCCCGTGCTCGGCCTTGTACGCCTCCTGCCCGGCGGAGAGCACCTTGAGGCCTTCCTGCGCCTTCCGGATGGCGTCGAGGTCGTGGGGCGTGGGGCGCGCGAACGCGGCCCAAAGCGGGAAGAGGACCAGCGCGGTCAGCGCCGTAAACGAGAGGACGGCGGCCAGCAGGGCCTCGCCCTGCGACTTGGGGCGCGCCTCGACGACGCGGCTGCCGGCGATGAGGTCATGCCAGGTCCGCGAGTCGGGATGGAGCAGGCTCCACAAGAACCCCAGGTTCAGCGGAAGGCTCACGAGATAGGCGGCGGCGCGCACGAGCGAGCGCCCCAGGCCCAGACGCCCCCCGTCCAGGCCCTGGGGAACGCCTCCGGCGCCACCCTCGGCAAGCGCCTCTTCGGCCTGCGCGTGGAGGGCCTGGA
>SCTT01000371.1 GCA_004322435.1 bacterium | reverse complement strand
CCCTCGCCATCGGCCTCTCGCGGGAAGACGCGGAGGAAGCCGTTCAGGACACCTTCGTGGCGTTTCTCTCCGGATTGGACCGTTTCGAGGGGCGTTCGAGCCTCAGCACCTACCTCTTTGGCATCCTGTACCACAAGGCGGCCCACGTCAGGGCAAAAGGCCGCCGCGAGCAAGGGACCGACGACATCGAAGCGGTCGTCGACGCCCGCTTCGGGGCCGACGGGCTCTGGTCGCGCCCGCCGCGGGGGCCGGAAGCCGTCGCCCTCGATTCCGAATTGAGACGCTGGGTGGAAATCTGCGCCGACGACCTCTCCGACTCCCAAAGGGCGGCTTTCTTTCTCAAGGAAGTCGAGGGGGAGTCTCCGGAGGAGATTTGTAACGCCCTGGGAGTCAGCGGGACCAACCTGCGGGTGATCCTCCATCGCGCCCGGCTCAAACTGCGCGAGTGCTTGGAGATTCACTGGGAAAAGAAAGGATGATGCGCCTCATGATGGCCTTGATGCCGAGCTGCCGGGAACTCAAAGAGGTCCTGGCGGGCGAGGGGCTTGCCTCTTTGCCTTGGCATCGGCGCATGACGGCCAAAATGCACTTGAGCCGCTGCGAGCTGTGCGGGCGCTTTGCGCGGCAGCTCGAGCGCATCGCCGAAGCCCTGAGGTTGGCCTGGACCAAGCCGAACGAGGCCGACGTCGCGCCGCTCAAGCAGCGGATTGTGGCCCGCCTGCGAAACCCGTAGCGCTGTAACGAACTCCGGCGCTTCGGGACTCAAGGGCGTGAAGAGAATCCTCCTGACGCTCGCGATGGCGGGGGCGACGCTCGGACGAGCCGCCGCGGGGTCGGCCGACCCGGCCGCCGGCTTAGACCTCGTCCTGCGGCGCTCCGTTCAACAAGGGCGCGTCGATTACCAAGGTCTGCTCCGGGACTCGCAGGGCCTCGACGCATGGCTGGCGTCGGCGGCTGGGACGGACGAGACGGAGTTCAAGAGTTGGCAGCGCTCAGACCGCCTCGCCTTCCTAATCAACCTCTACAACGCGGCGACCCTCCGGCTCATTCTGGACCATTACCCCATCCACTCTATCCGGAAGGTCGGGCCCGTCTGGGACCCGAACAAGGCGTGGAAGCTCCCCGTGGTCCGGGTCTTCGGACGGGCCGTCACTTTGAACCAGGTCGAACATGAGCTGATCCGCCCCGTCTATAAGGACCCGCGCGTCCACTTCGCGCTCGTCTGCGCCGCCAAGGGCTGCCCGCCGCTGCGTTCGGAAGCCTACGCCGGCGGTCGCCTCGACGCGCAGCTCGACGACCAAGCGCGGGTGTTCCTGTCGCAGCGGGCCAAGAACGATGCCAGTCCGGCGGGGAAGACGGCCTATCTCTCTCCCATCTTCAAGTGGTACATCGAAGACTTCGGCGGGTCGAAGAAGGGCGTCCTCAATTTCGTGCGAAATTGGCTGCCCGTCTCAGAGGACTGGGCCGTCGAATGGACCGAGTACGATTGGTCGCTCAACGAGGACAAGAAATGAGGGGACTGCTGGCGGCGGCGTTGGCCTGGACCGCGGCGGCCGGACCCGCGGGCCAGGCGGCCTTCGTCGGACTCTATATCCTCGCCTGCGTCGCCTTCCTGCCCGGTTCGGTGCTCACTTTGGGGGCGGGGGCGGCCTTCGGGCTGTGGCGCGGGTTCCTGCTCGTCTCGGTCGCCTCCACCTTGGGGGCCTGCGCCGCCATGCTGGTCGGGAGGTTCCTGCTGCGCGACTGGGTCGCCCGGCGTCTGGCGGCCTTTCCGGCTTTTGAGGCCGTGAAGGGGGCGGTGGCGGCGGAGGGCTGGAAGGTCGTGGCGCTGACGCGGCTCTCTCCGGTCCTGCCCTTCAGCCTCCTCAACTATGCCTACGGCCTGACCGATGTGGGCTTCAAGGAGTATGCGCTCGCCTCCTGGGTCGGGATGATGCCAGGGACGCTCCTGTTCGTCTACCTGGGAGCCGCGGCGGGCGAGGTGGCGCGGTCCGGCAGCCAGGGCCGATCCCCGGCGGAGTGGGCGTTTTTGGCCGCGGGCCTAGGCGCCACGGCCCTGGCGGCTTGGCTCGTCGGCAAAAAGGCTAAGGCCGCGCTGGCCGCCCGAGTGGAGGTCTGATGAGCGTCGTTTCCCCGATGGACCAACACAATAAGCGACTGCTGGCGAACGTGCATCCCGTGGATTGGGCCAGTCCGACGCCGGCCGAGCGCTACAACCTCGTCGTCCTGGGGGCCGGGACGGCGGGTTTGGTCACGGCCATCGGCGCCGCGGGGCTCGGAGCTAAGGTGGCTCTCGTCGAGCGCCACCTGATGGGGGGGGACTGCCTGAACGTCGGATGCGTCCCCTCGAAGGCCCTCATCCGGGCGTCCCGCGCGGCCGCCGCCGTGCGCCGAGCCGGCGATTTCGGAGTCCGCGTCTCCGGAGTCTCGGTGGACTTCTCGGCAGTCATGGAACGCCTCAGGCGCCTGCGGGCGGACATCGGCGTCAACGACTCTGCCAAGCGCTTCAAAGACGCCGGGGTGGACGTGTTCCTAGGCGCGGCGCGCTTCAGCGGTCCCGATACGGTCTCGGTCGACGGCAAGACGCTGCGATTCACAAAGGCGGTGATTGCCACGGGCGCGCGGGCCGTGGAGCTCCCCATCCCCGGTCTGAAAGAAGCGGGCTACCTCACCAACGAAACGGTCTTCAACCTGACCGCCCTGCCGCGGCGGCTGGCCGTCATCGGCGCGGGGCCCATTGGGTGCGAGATGGCCCAGGCATTTCGGCGGCTGGGCTCCGAGGTCCATCTTCTCGAGGCGATGGGTCAGATTCTCATCCGTGAGGACAGGGACGCGGCCGCCATCGTCGAGAGGGCGTTCACGCGGGAGGGGGTCATGTTTTCCTGCAACCACGACGTCGCGCGCGTGGAAATGCGGGGGTCGGAGAAGGTCCTCTTCACGAAGTGCGAGTGCCATCCTGACGGAGTGAAGGTGGATGAGATCCTCATCGGCGTCGGCCGTGCGCCGAACGTCGAGGAGCTCAATCTTGAGGGGGTGGGTGTCGAGTATTCGAAGACCTGGGTCAAGGTGGACGATTTCTTGCGGACCTCCAATCCCCACATTTACGCCGCCGGAGACATCTGCTTGGGCCCCAAATTCACCCATACTGCGGATTTCTCAGCACGCATCGTCATTCAGAACGCGCTTTTCATGGGCCGCAAACGCTTGAGCGCGCTGACGATTCCCTGGTGTACCTACACCGACCCCGAAATCGCCCACGTAGGCCTCTATGAAAAGGAGGCGCAGGCTCACGGCCTCCGGGTCCGGACGTTCATGATGGAGATGAAGGAGGTGGACCGCGCCGTACTCGATGGCGAAGACGAGGGATTCGCCAAAATCCTCGTCGAAGAGGGCACCGACCGCATCGTGGGCGCCACCGTCGTGGCCGCCCACGCCGGGGACCTAATCAGCGAAGTCTCGGTGGCGATGAACAACGGGGTCGGTTTAGCCGGCATCGGCGCCACTATCCACCCCTACCCCACTCAGGCCGAGGTCCTTCGGCGCCTCGGAGACGCCTTCAATCGCACCCGGCTGACTCCATTCGTCCGGAGCCTCCTAGGCGGTTG
This sequence comes from bacterium, assembly GCA_004322435.1. Classification (GTDB taxonomy): domain Bacteria; phylum Elusimicrobiota; class Elusimicrobia; order UBA1565; family UBA1565; genus SCTT01. The sequence goes on along the minus strand of SCTT01000371.1, from coordinate 963 downwards.
GCTGTCTTGGGCGCGCGGTTGACAGGCGGGGGGGACAGTCGGATTGCCTGAGACCTGTCCTCGGACCTAACCGATGTTGCGCTTTCACCGGTTTTCGCTCTAAACTACGGTGTGCCCGCCGCCTCGCTGGACCAAGATATCCAGGAAGTCCTGAACGTGAAGGTCGGGCTTCCCATCGACGCCATAGAGCGCCTAGCCGCGGACGGCGCCCCGGCGCGCGGCCCCCTGGGCGATGCCATAAAGGAGGGAGAAAGGCCGGGAATCGACCGGCTGCCCGCCGTTCTGACGCTCGGGCGGATGCCGTTCGACTTGGCCGTCGAGCCCCTGCTCGAGGTGCTCGGAGGCGATTTAGACCCCTTGCTGCGCTCCGCCGCAGCCTGGTCCTTGGCCCGGCACGGGGCGGCCGCAGTAGCCCCCTTTACCCGCCTGCTCGAGCGCGGCCAGGGGACTGGCCGGTTCTGGGCCGCGATAGGCCTCGGTCAGACCGGCCTTCCGGAAGTCCTGGGAACCCTCCGAACCCTGCTCGAAGTCCCAGAGTTGGTCCTGCCGGCCGCCTACGCGCTCTCGAAGGCTCGGGACATGGAGGCCATACCGCTCATCCACCGCGCCTATCTCGACGTCCCGAATGGCTCCTACCTGAACTTCCTCTACGAGCTAATGCTCGACGGCTGCCGCGGCCCCATAGACGGGTCCCCTGCGTCGCCGTGGTACGTCCACTGGCGCCGGAGGCCCGAGTTGATGTGGCTGCCAAGGCGCGGCTGCTCGGAGGTGAACATCTTCTCGAACTGGTTGGAACCCGAAGCGCTGCCGGGGGGGATGAGATGGCGGAAGAAGGGGCTAAAGCGCTACCTGAAGGGCCGGATTCGTCTGGAGCCCTGGGACGAGGTATTCCGTTGCGAGCGTTGCGGCTTCATGAGGATTCCGCTGCTCGGTCGATGGGAATGCCCGGAAACCGCGTTCCGC
>SCTT01000370.1 GCA_004322435.1 bacterium | reverse complement strand
AGCGGGGCCCGGGACTTCCACGGCGGCGCGTACGGGCGCCGGCGCTCCTTCAGAGCGGCATTGGCACGTCTGCCGGGTCTGTTCATGGGGTCCCTCCCTACTTCAGTATGCCACGGTCCCTCCTCCGTTGCGATGAACGTGGTGTAACAATTGGGCGTAGGACCATCGTCCCCCGGGAGGGGACGGGCGGCCCAGGTCGGAGGAGGCTCCTTCCTTTATACTGTCAGCGATGCGGCTGACCTTCGTCATCGCCTTGGCGGCTTGCCCCGCCTCGGCCCAGTTCCGAGCCGCCCGGGTCGTCGCGCGCCCGGTCGCCCCCGCCGTCCCCGCGCTTTCCCTAGCCGCCCCCTCCGGCCTGGCCCCGTCCTTCTCGCACGCCGCCCTCCCCTCCCCCTCCCTCTTGCCCCGGGCGGACGGGTGGCTGCCAACCGTCCGGACGTCCCCCGTCGTCACTGTCATCGGCGGAATGACTCCGGCGGTAGTCCCTCACCCTACCCTCTCCCGCGAGCGGGAGAGGGAAACAATTGGGGAAACGATGGGGGAAACGGCCACGGATGCGGCCCCGCTCTCCACCCGCCTAGAGAAGGCCGTCCAAACCCTCTCGCCCCGGAACGCCGGAGTCACTCTGAACCTCGTCTTCGACGGGGAGACGGCAAGGCGAGGAACCGCCGAACCCACCTCCATCTCGGAGGGCGGCGCGCTCGCGGCGCCCCATCTCCTCAAGCGCATGCCGCGCGCGGTGGACGCCCAGGGCCAAGAGGTCCCGGCGCCGACCGGCCTGCGCGCCTTGGTGCGCACGCACTACCTGGGCATCCTCCATGACACCGCCTTCAAGACCTTCTTCAGCGCCTGGGTCACCGCGACCCTGGCTCCCGCCCAGGCCGGCCTCTACGTGAGCCTGGCCACCGGCCTCTTCACCGCGCCGTACCTGCTGCTCTCCGCCTGGGCCGGCCGCCTGGCCGACCGCACCGACAAGGCTCGGCTCATCAACCGCCTCAAGGTCGTCGAGGTGGGCCTGGCCGTGGGCGGCGCCGTGGCGCTGGCCTTGGGCAGCCCCTGGGGCGCGCTCGCCGTCGTCGCGGCGCTGGGCACCCGCAGCGCGGTGATGAGCCCCGCCAAGTACAGCCTGCTCGCCGAACGCGTCCCGGCCGACAAGCTGGGCGGGGCCAACGGCTGGCTGGAGCTTTCCACCTTCCTGTCGCTCGTCGTAGGCACCGCCGTCGGCGGCGCGCTCGCCTCCTGGGGCGCGGGGGCCCTGGCCTCGGTCGGTTTCGGCGCGGCGGCCCTCCTCGGCTGGTGGACGAGCCGGACGCTCCTGACCACCGGCGCGCCCGTGACGCCGCCCGCGGCAGGAAGCTCCGGACCCGCGCCCAAGATGCCCGCGAAGCTCGTCCGCGCGGGCCTCGCCATCGCCTTCTTCTGGCTGCTCTCCTCGGTCATCCAGATGAACATCTTCCAGTTCGGCGCGCAGACGCTGGGCGTCGGGACGGGGATGGTCACCGGCCTTTTGACGGCCATCGGCCTGGCCACGGGGACCGGCGCGGTGCTGGCCGGCAAGCTCTCTAAGGACAAGGTTGAGCTGGGCCTCGTGCCGCTGGGCGCGGCCGGCGTGGCGCTCTTCCTCTTGGACCTCGGGCTCTTCGGAGGCGGGTCGGTGGTGCGCGCGTTCATCGACCTGTCGCTTCTGAGCGTCTCGGCGGGCTTCTTCTACATCCCGCTCAACGCCTATCTCCAGCAGGAGAGCCCGGCCGAGGCGCGCGGCCGCTTCCTGGGCCTCGCGAACCTGATGACCTTCGCGGCCATCTTGGGCTCGGCCGGCGTCTACTGGCTCCTGGCCACCGCTCTGACCCTGACGCCGGCGGCCGTCTTCACGGCCTCGGCCGCGTTGGCCGTGGCCGCCGCCGTCCCGACGTTCTGGTTCCTCCGCGGCCCCCTCAAGGACCTCTTCCGACGTGTTCGCGCTTGAGTCGGTGACGTTCGCCCACCCGGGCGGACGGTCCCTCCTGAAGGACTTCTCGCTGGCGGTCCCCGCGAGGCAGTTCTGCGTGCTGGTCGGCGCGAGCGGCTCGGGCAAGACCACCGTCCTGCGCCTGATGAACGGGATGCTCCGCCCGTCGGCGGGGCGGGTGCGGGCGGGCGGGCGCGACACGGCGGAGCAGGACCCCATCGCGCTGCGCCGCGGCATCGGCTACGTCCCCCAGGGCGGGAGCCTGTTCCCGCACCTGACGGTCGCCGAGAACGTGGAGCTCGTGCCGCGACTGTGCGGCGCGGCGCCCGCGGAACGCGCGCGAGCGGCCGCCGAGGCCCTGGCCGCGGTGCGCCTGCCGGAGGCCGAGTTCGCCGCGCGCTACCCCGACCAGCTCTCCGGCGGCCAACGCCAGCGCGCCGCGGTCGCCCGCGCGCTGGCCGGCGGCGCCCCGGTCGTGATGATGGACGAGCCCTTCGGGGCCCTCGACAACGCGCTGCGCGAGGAGCTCCAAGACGAGCTCGGGGCCCTCTTGCGCCGGCTGGGCAAGACCGTCGTCTTCGTGACCCACGACATCCACGAGGCCGTGCACCTCGGGGACCGCCTGGTCGTGATGTCGGAAGGCCGCATCCTCGCCGACGGGACGCCCGCCGACGTGGTGCTCGAGGCCGCCGACCCCTTCGTCGTGCGCCTCTTGGGCCGCCGCCGCGCCGACCTCGAGCGCTTCGTGCGCGGCAAGGGGGACGCCGATGGATGAGCGCACCTTCTGGGGCTTCTTTCTGGGCCAGCGCGGGGAGATCCTGCGCCTCACGCTCCAGCACGCGGGGATGGTCGCCGTCGCGCTCGGCGCCGCCGCCGCCGTCGGCCTCCCGCTCGGCGTCTGGCTGTCGCGGCGCCCGCGGTGGGCCGGGCCCGTGCTCTGGGCGGCGGCCGCGGTGCAGACCGTGCCCAGCGTCGCCCTTCTCGCGCTGCTCCTCTTGGCGCCCGTCATCGGGGGCATCGGGGCCAGGCCCGCGGTGGCGGCCCTGTTCCTGTATTCCCTGCTCGCCATCCTCGAGGGCGTCCATGCCGGCCTGCGCCAGGTCGACCCCGCGCTCTCGGACGCCGGACGGGCGATGGGGATGACCGAAGGCCAGCTCCTGCGGCTCGTCGAGCTGCCGCTGGCGCTGCCCTCGGTCGCCGCCGGCCTGCGCGTCGCCGCGGTGACCTGCGTCGCGACCGCGACGGTGGCCTCCTACGTCGGGGCGGGCGGCCTCGGCGACCTCATCTTCCGGGGCGTCGGCCGGGCCAACGACGCGATGGTGGCCTGGGGCGCGGTGCCGGCCATCGCGCTGTCTTTGGCCGCGCACGCAGGTTTGAGCGCCCTCGAGCGCCGCCTCGCCCGGCGGGCCCGCCTGTCATGAGGGCCGCCTTCGTCCTCCTGCTGGCTTTCGCCGCGGGCTGCGGCGGCGCCTCCCCCGCCTTGGTCGTGGGCTCGAAGCCCTTCGCCGAGTCGGAGCTCCTCGGCGAGCTCTTCGCCCAGCTGGCGGAGGCCGACGGAGCGAAGGTCGAGCGCAAGTTCTACCTGGGCGGGCAGGTCTGCTTCGAGGCGCTTAAGAAAGGCGACTTGGACGTCTACGGGGAGTACACGGGCACGGGCTTGGTGAACATCCTCGGCGAATCCCCTTCCACGGACGCCGGAGCGGTGTACGCCCGCGTGAAGTCAGAGTTCGCGGCGCGCTGGGGCCTTCAGTGGCTGCCGCGCCTGGGCTTCAACAACACCTACGCCTTGGTCGTGCGTGCGGACGCCGCGCCGCGGGCGCTGTCCGGACTGGCCAAAGCCAAGGACCTCCGCTGCGGCTTCGACTTGGAGTTCGCCGACCGCCCCGACGGCTACAAGGGCTTGGTGAAGGCGCTGGGCGGGCCCTTCTGCGCCCAGCTCCGCCAGATGGCCCCGGAGCTCATGTACGACGCCCTGGCGCGCGGCGACGTGGACGTCATCAGCGGCTATTCCACCGACGGGCGCATCGCCGCGCTGGGCCTCAAGGTCCTCGAAGACGACAAGCGCTTCTTCCCGCCCTACGACGCCGCGCCCTTGGCCGGACCGAAGGCGTTCGTGAAGGCGCCTCAGCTCCGGGCCCGCCTCGAGGCCCTGGCCGGGCGGCTCACGGACGCGAAGATGACGCGCCTGAACGCCGCGGTCGTCGCGGACAAACGCCAAGCCAAGGACGTCGCCCGCGAGTTCCTCGCCGCCGAGAAGTTAGTTCCGTAGACCCTGGAAATCGCGGGGTTCCGGGCCTAAACTCAGGCGTGCCCCTCCGGTTCGCCGGTCCCCTCCTGGCGGCCCTGTTCGCCGCGTCCGCCCGAGCCCATCCGGGCCACGTCCATCTGCGCCCGCTCCCCCAGGAGCAGGTGCAGGCGGCCCAGCAGGACATGGGGCGCTGCGTCGGGCGCGAGCCGGGCGCCCCGGCCCGCGTCGCCGCCGGCGAGCCCTACGACCTCAAGAAATCCCCGTTGGCCGCCGAGGAGCGCGCGGCCTGGGAGAAGCTCGACTACCGGGCCGACGAGAAGGCCGGCCGCCTGCTCAACCCCGACGGGAGCCCGGTCCCCGCCGCCGAGGTCGAGCGCCTGCGCGCCCCTTTCGACGCCGCCAAGGAGGAGCTGGACGCGAACCTGTGGGCCTGGCTCGTGACCTCCGGCTACCGCCTCGACGAGAAGGCCTGCCGGTTCAAGGACCCCTCCGGCGCGCCGTTCACGCGCCTCGCCGGGCTCACGTTCGCGCTCGAGATGAAGAAGGCCTTCGAGCATTCCGCGCTCGAGGACCTGCGCGCGGGGCTCTCCAAGCTCAAGCCCGGCGACCCGGTGCCGGACGGCCTGCGCGAACGCGCGGCCTTGCTGGAAAAACAGGGCCTGGCCCTCCCTCCCGCCGTCAAGAAGGCCCTGCAGGGCGCGGCAAAGGCCGGGGACGTCACGGGCCCCGCCGACGACGCCTACGCGGCCTCGACGCGCCTGTTCGACCAAGCCGGCTGGCACGGGGCGCTGTCGGCCGCCTCCCCGGCCATCCGCGGCCTGACCGAGGCCGCCAAGCTCCCGACCTACGCCGACGACCCGGAGCGCCGTCTCGGCGCCGCCCTGACCGGGGACATCGCGGCCGTGCTCGGCGAGACGCCCTCCGGCCGGGAACTCCTCGGACGCTTCAAGGACAAGTCCGGCAAGCCGGACATGCCCGCCGTCCTCATGCTCAAGCTCTCTCAGCGGGCCGGGGACGCCGGCTACGGCCAAGCCGGGGCCGTCGCCTCCCCCGACGGGGGCCACCTGACCTTGAACTTCTGGGCCGTGCGCGGCGCGGCGCTCACGGCCGTGCCCGAGGCCGAGCGCAAGGCGCTGGCGAAGCGGCTGTCGACCCCGGAGGCCCTGGGGGACTGGCTGCTAGCCCACCCCGAAGCGCGCCGCGCCTTCGTGCGCGAGGTGGACACCACCGTCTTCCACGAGCTGACCCACTGCTGGCAGGCCCGGCGCGGGCGCTTCGAAGTGGAGATGCTCCGCGGCAACGCCCCCCAGGTGAACCCCCTCGAGAAGGAGCACGAAGCCTACCGCGCCCAGCTGATGTACTTCCACGACAAGCTCAAGGCGGACCCGGCGGGGGCCATCGCCTCGCCCGAGTTCCAGACGTATCAGGCCCTCTTGGCGGACTACGGCCAGTACAAGGAGTCCATCACGCGCACGTACATGACGACCTTCCCCGGCAGCTCCGACTTCAAGACCGCGGCGGAGCTTCAAAAGGAGCGCCGGCGCATCTCGGAGCGCCTCGGCCGCTCGGACTGGGCCGAGTGGGGCCGCCAGGCGCTGCGCCGTGTGGGCTTTCAGTGGGGCGACGCGGCGCTGCGCTCGGCCGCCGAAGACTCGCGCGCCCGCGAGCAGGCCTTCGAGGCCGCGGACCTGCCGCGGATGCGCCGCGAGGGCACGGGCGTCCTCGTCGGCCACTTCGCCAAGGACCGTCCCGCGTTCGCCCTCGCCGCGGCCCGTATGCGGGGCGCCGAGACGACCAAAGAGCAGCGGGTCGCCCTCTTCGAGCAGGCCGTGGCAGAACTACGCAAGCCCGGCGGCGACGCTGAGCGCCGCGCTCAGGACATGGGGCACCTGGCGGGTTACCTGAACGAACGGGAGACCGACGGCCCGGCGGACTTCTCCGCGCTCCAGAGGAAGGTCTACACGGACGCCGCGAACCTCTACCTAGCCCGCGCCGACAAGGCCGAAGGCGCGGAGCGGGCGCGGTGGGTCGAGTGGGCCGAGGCCTACGCGAAGGGCGCCGACGACAAGGCCCTGCTCGCGGACATCGCGCGCCGCCGGGAGAAGGCGAAGTGAGGGCCCTCCTCGCCGCGGCTCTGCTCTTGGCCGCCTGCGCAAAGGACCCCGGCCCGGGGAAGGCCGGCTATGAGCCGCGGGACGCGGCGTTCGCGCTGGCCGCCCCGGCGGACTGGCGCGTGACGGAGGACCAGGGAGAGGGCCACCGGGTGAGCTTCTTCGGGCCGCCGGGCTCATACGCCGAGTCCATCGGCGTGTACCGCTACGAGGCGACGACGCCGGAGGCTTACCGCGCGGCGCGCGCCGGCGGGAGCGCGGGGCCGCTGACGGCCCGGCCCGACGGGCGCTTCGAGTTCTCCGCGCGCTCGCTGACCCCCGAGATGCACGGCCGGCCGCCCGAAGAGGTCACGGTCCGCCACGTGCTGGTCCCCGCAGGGTCCGTCCTCTGGGCGCTGGTGTATACGCGGCCCTCGTCGCGCCCCGCGGGGATCGCCTTCGACGAGCTCGCCGCGAGCTTCAAGCCGAAAGGCTAGCCGCTCAACGCCCGGCGGGCCCGGAAATCCAGGAAGTAGATGGCCGTGCCTTCTTTGGCCTCGTAGAGGGAACCCGCCTGCGCCTGCTCGAGCCGCGCCTTCACGTCCGCCGCGGCGGCGCGGACGTTGGCCTCGGTCGAGCGGAAGATGAGCCCGCTGCGGGCGACGTCGCCTCCGGAGCGCTCGGCCATCGCGGCGATGTGCGCCCGCACGCGCTCGCGGGCCTTGCGGGTGACGGGGCTGTCGGTGGGATAGAGGAACCGCCGGGCGACCAGGATCCCCTTGTACCGCCGCCCGGACGCGCGCCGCACGAGCTTGAGCGCCGTCAGGCGCGCGAACGCGGCGGCGACGGCCTTCTGCGGGTAGCCGATGCGGCGCGCGAGCTCCGCGGCGTCCAAGGCCTCGTCGGTGTTGCACAGGTACTCGAAGACCCAGAAGGCTTCCTCCGAGGCGGCCAGCGCCTCGAGCTGGGCGATGCTCAGCGCGTAGGCCTGCGAGTACATGAGCTTCCGGATGAGCGCCGGGGCCGGAGACGGCGCGGCCGGCGACACGGCCAGCGGCGCGATGAGGGCCTCGTAGGCCTCCTCGCTGCCGCAGAGGTCCTTGAGGTAATCAGTCACGAGCGCCCGGTAGTCCGAGTCCGAGGGCGGGACGCGCAGCGCGGAGATGAGGACCGGCACCCAGTCGGGCCGCGGCACGCTGCGGCCGGACTCGATCTTCAGGTAGTACTGGAAGGTGAAAGGGAACACGCGGCGGCCGCCGGAGCGGTGGTAGAAAGCGTAGGGCGTCGCGAAGCCTCCGTCGCGGCGCAGGCGGGCTAGGGCGGGGCCGAAGCGGGTCATGGTAACCCGGAGTTTACCATTGGGGCCCCTCCGCGCACCAGCCCGCCTAGACCCTATAACACCGGGGGCCTGGGGCCCCCGCCTCATAGGGATTGCGGCTACCTCCGCCATAATACCGTGACGCACGGAGGAACATGGACGACACCAAGTTCGTGACGGAACATCTGAAGCGCCAGACGCTGCGCAAGATGTCGCGCCGCATCGAGAGCGGCGCCGCGCACGCCGTGCCGGTCTTCATCGGCGGGCATTGGGCCACGCATGTGGTGCGCCTGCGGCGGCGGAACCTCCAGCTCTCGGTCCGCCCGGCGGCGTTCCCCGTCGGATATTCCGCGATGTAACACAGGCGTTACTTTCACTTACATCACCGTGAATTGCGCAGTGCGGGCTTCCGAT
>SCTT01000369.1 GCA_004322435.1 bacterium | reverse complement strand
CCCGAACCGCCCGCCCCCAAGCCGGCCGTCGTCCTCCCGCCCCGGAAAAAACCGGTGCTGGTCCCGGGGGCGCGGCCGCCGAGGAAGCGCAGGCCGACGCTCCAGAAGTAAAGGCGAAAAGACGATTGCCCCCAATCGGGATAGGGGCGGGCGGGGTTCACCCGCCCGACCCCTCCCACACCACCGTACATGCGGGTCCGCATACGGCGGTTTGGATGGTTGAGGTTCCGGTTACGCGGCAAGGCGAGGCACTCCTTGGCGGAAGAAATGGTCGGCCGGGAACGCCGTATTCAGCGCGGGATGGTTAGACGTGCGCCACCATTGACGCAGGTGAGCTGCCGCCTCACGGGCAAGGCGCTCGGCGATTCCGCGGGCGCGAAGCTGCCCGTGGGCCGTCGTGCCGTGCTTCCAGTGCGCCAGCTGCACCGCGATGAGGCGGCGGCGTATCCAGCCGTCGAGTCGCCGGAACTTGTTGGGCGTCTGCGCCGGTCGGAAGTAACCCTTCCACCCGCGCAGGTACGTCCCGAGTTCCGCGACGACGGCCTTCATGCTCCCGCCGCGTGCCCGGCCTGTGATTGACCGGACCCGCTTCTTCATCGCCTCCGTCGCTTTTGGCGCGACGCGCACCATGACCTCTCCCTTCGGGCCCCACCAGAAGCGAAACCCGAGGAATTTCCGGTCTTGCGCCTTCGCCACCGCGCTCTTCGACTCGTTGACCTTGAGCCGCAGCTTCGCATAAAGCCGCCGAAGCCCGTCCATCACCCGCTCGCCCGCCCGCTGTGACTGCACGTAGACGTTGCAGTCGTCAGCATACCGGACGAAGGCGTGGCCGCGCTTCTCAAGCTCCTTGTCCACTTCGTCGAGCAGCACGTTCGCCAAGAGCGGCGACAGGGGCCCGCCTTGCGGCGTCCCCTCTTCCCGTTCCCTCACGACCCCCTCGACCATCATCCCCGCTTCCAGGTAGCGGCGTATGAGCTTCAGCAGCCGCTTGTCCGCTATCCGCTTGGCCAGCCTCCCCATCAGCACGTCATGGTTGACCCGGTCGAAGAACGCCTCTAGGTCCACGTCCACCACCCACGTCCGTCCCGCCTGGATGTGCCTTTGCGCGACCCTCACGGCGTCGTGTGCGCTGCGTCCAGGCCGGAACCCGTAGCTGTGCTCCGAGAAGTCCGGGTCGAAGAGCGGTTGCAGCACCTGCAGGACGGCTTGCTGGATGAACCGATCCAGGACCGTCGGTATCCCGAGCGTCCGGGTTCCGCCGTCCGGTTTCGGTATCTCGTGCCGTCTCACCGGACGCGGCTGGTAGGTTCCGGCCAGCAACTGTTCTCGGAGGTCCTGCCAGCGTTCGCGCAGGTGGGCCGACAGTTCTTCCACCCTCATGCCGTCCACGCCGGGACTGCCCTTGTTCTGCCTCACCCGCTTCAGCGCCGCCAGGGCGTTGCCGCGTTCGACCACCCCTTCCATCAGGCGGTCGGTCCCTGAGCGCCCGTCTCCTTGACCCGCCGTCGACGTGTCGCCGCTGCCGTGAGGCTTGGGGGCTTCACCCTTTCCGCCCGGCGGCAGTCCCGATTCTTCGGGCTTCTGGCCTTCGTCTTCGAGGTTCATGGTCGTTTCGCTCTCCCATCCATTCGGCCCTTCCCGGCACCGCCGGTACTACGGCCTCTGCTGACTTCTCGCTCCGCCTTCCGGCGTCGCCCTTTCGGGCGCGAGGCGAGACCTCCCCAGGTAAGGCCCGTCGCTCTCACCGCGCGGCGTCCGGGTTTACGGCATCC
>SCTT01000368.1 GCA_004322435.1 bacterium | reverse complement strand
AGAGCGCCGCGCCGACGCGCAGCGCGCCGCCCGTCACGAGCGCGCGCTTGCCTTCAAGCCGCACGGGAGAGCTCCCGCTCGAGGGCCAGGACGAGCGCGTCCTTCACCTCGGCCGTCGTCACGCGCCGCCCGCAGAGCTCGGAGAGCGAGGTCATCACCTCGTGCGAAAAGCCGCAGGGGCGGATGGCGGCGAAGGGCGCCAAGTCCACGTCGCAGTTGAGCGCCAGGCCGTGGTAGGACACCCAGCCCTTGACCGCGACCCCTTCCGAGCAGACTTTCCGGCCGCGGCACCAGACTCCGGTGGCTCCCTCGCGGCGCTCGCCCTCGAGGCCCAGGCCGGCCAGGACCGCGATGACCGCGCCCTCGAGGGCCCGCAGCAGCGAGCCCACGGTGAGGCCGCGCTCTTTGAGGTGCACGATGGGGTAGGCGACCAATTGTCCGGGAGCGTGGAAGGTGGTCTGCCCGCCGCGCTCGACGTCGCGCACGGGATGGGGCAAGGCCGGCGAGGCCTCGCCGCGCGAGGACGTCCCGCGGGTGTACACCGGCGGATGCTCGACGAGGAGGAGGACGTCCGAGCCGCGCCCGTCGGCGCGCTCGGCGGCCAGCGCCTTCTGGAGCGCCCAGGCCGCGTCGTAATCCAAGGTCCCGAGGTCGCGGACCAGGAGGCCTGAGGCGACGGCGCTCACGGCGCCTTCTTTCGGAGGAGGCCTTCGAGGAAGAGCTCGCCGGCGCGGTAGGAGGAGCGCACGAGCGGGCCGGAGGCCACGTACAGGAAGCCCATCGCGCGCGCCTTCTCGCCGAGGGAGTCGAAGACCTCGGGGGTCACGAACTCGGAGACCGGCAGGTGACGGCCCTGCGCGGTGGGCCGCAGGTACTGCCCCAGGGTCAGAATGTCGACTTCCGCCTCGCGCAGGTCGGAGAACGCCTTAAGGAGCTCGTCTTGGGTCTCGCCCAGGCCCAGCATCAAAGAGGTCTTGGTCTTCGCCGCCGGCGCGAGGCGCTTCAAGGCCTTGAGGACCTGAAGCGAGAGCCCGTAGCCGGCCTTGGCGTCGCGGACCGCCGGGGTCAGGCGCTCGACGGTCTCGAGGTTGTGGGCCAGCACGTGCGGCCCCGCGTCGGCGACGACCTTGAGCAGGGCCTCGTCTCCCCGGAAATCCTGGATGAGGAACTCGAGGAGCACGTCGGGCCGCCGTTCGCGGCAGGCGCGGATGCAGGCCGCGAGATGCCCCGCCCCCTGGTCGGGCAGGTCGTCGCGGCACACCGTCGTGACGACGGCGTACGAGAGGCCCAGCTTCCCCAAGGAGTCGGCCAGCCGCGCGGGCTCCGCCGGGTCGGGCGGGGCCGGCAGGCGCGCGGTGGACACCGAGCAGAACCGGCAGCCGCGGGTGCACTCGTCGCCCAGAACCATGAAGGTCGCGGTGCCGCCGCCCCAGCACTCGGCCACGTTGGGGCACTTGGCCTCCTCGCAGACGGTGTGGAGCACGCCGTCGCCCATCTGGGCCTTCACGGCCGAGTAGCGCTCGCCGGAGGGCGGGCGGATCTTGAGCCAGGGGGGCAGACGGCGGGTAGGCGGGGCGACGGGGGACATCTACGACGGGATTATATCAATCCGCGGGAGGCGGGGGCGCTTTGCGCTTGGTAGGCGCGGCCGCGGCCTTCTGGGCCTGCGCCTTCCCCACCGCTCCCAAGAACTGCTGCAGGAGCTTCTGGGTCTCCTCGGGGGTCATCATGGGGGCACCCTGCCCGCCGGCCACGCTCTTCTGGAACTTGTCGAGCATCTGCTTGAGCTGGGCGGTCTGCTCGGGCGGCATTCCGGAATCCTTCTTGTTGAGCTGCTTGGCCAGGTTCTGCAGCAGCCCCGCGGCGTTCTGCTGCATCGCCTGGGCCTGGGCCATGCGCGCGTCGTCGGCCTGAGCCGCCGCCGAGGGCTCGCCTTCCGCGTCCGGAGGGGCCGCCCCGCTGCGGAGGTAGTCGAGCGAGGACTGGGCGGCGGCGGCGGACGCCGTCGGGTCCGTCTCGATGGGCCCGGCCGCCCCGGCCTGGCCGGTCAGCCGGTCGCCGGCGGATGGCATCGCGGGGGCGGAGGTCGGCACCGCGAGGCCCGCGGCGGAGCGCGCCGGCTCCGCGTGTCCCGAGGGGTTGTTCGAGATGACGGTCGCGGCGTTCTCAAGGCGCACGAGCGCCAGCGCGACCTTGTCGTGGCCGGCCGCCGCCGACCCGGAGAGCAGGGCCCCCACGAAGCCGATGACCATCCAGGCCTGTCCGGCCGGCGCGTCGTGGAGCTTCTCGACCGCGGTGACGGCGAGCCAGGTCCCTAGGAGGAGCGGCAAGGCGATCCAGCCGGGGTCCGGCGCGGCCCACAGCGCGGCGACGACGAGGCAGGGCACGGCCCCGAGTCCGGCCGCGGCCTCGGCGCTGCGCCAGTAGCCGTGCTGGCCCCCCGAAAGCATCGCCAGCGTGTGCAGGACGGCGCCGGCCGCGAGGCCCGCCGGCGCGGCCAAGATGAGGGCGGCGAGCGCCGCGCCCGCCAGCGGCAGCACGCCCCAGGAGCCCGCATTGAGCTTGGTGACCGCGAAGAGGATGAAGAGCCCGGCGGCGGCGCCGCCCCAGGCGAGCAAGGCCAGCGCGACGTCCGCCGCCGAGGGTTCAGGGCGCTTCGCCAGGCCGCCGTAGGTCTCGCCGGGCGAGGCGACGGCGAAGGCGGCGGAGGCGATGAGGTCGCCGAAGGAGGGCGGGTCGAGGATTTCCAGCGGCTCCGGCGCGGGGGCGGCCGGCATGGGGCGCGGGGCCGGCGGGGACGAGGGGCGGGCCAAGCGCGGGTCAACGGCGGCGGGCGCCGGGCGGGCTAGACGAGGGTCGATGGGCGGTCCGCCGGGAGGTCCCGGGGGCCCCTGTGTCGTCACGCGGCTAGGATAGACGCGAAGCGGAGGGCGCGCAATGGGCTGGCGGACGACGGAATTTACGCGCCTCGGGCGCGTGGGTTCGAGGATTCCTCATACGGGAATCCTCGAACCTCCCCTCAATGAACGGCGGAGCTGATATCAAAAATCGAATCCGTGTCGCCTATAAGGTCCGTTTTCCACAAAACCCGAATGTATCACCATTAGCCTTGGATGGTACCGTCCTGAATTCATGATTCTCGCCGTTCAAGGAGAGGAGGTTCGAGGATTGCGGCCGTATGCAATCCTCGAACCCACGCGCCCGAGGCGCGTAAACGGCTCCGTGGCGTTCTACTCCGGCTTCAAATCTATGATGTCGCCCTTCCGGTGCCCCTTGAGCCCCGGGTTCGTCGTCGTCGGCGGCCCCCGCCGCCGCCTCTTGGCCGCCCGGACGTAGAACGCCGCCGCGCCCATGCCCGCGAGGAACAAGAGCCCGAACACCCACAGCGTCCGCCGGTATCGGCGCCGCTCCCCTTCGAGCATCTGGAAGCGCCGCCAGGCGTCCTCCTCGAGGCGCAGCTCGTTTTGGACCCGGGCCAGGAAGATGGGCGCCTGGGCGTGGAAGGTCTGGGCCTTGATGATGGAGAAGAGGTCCGGCGAGCCGGCGCTCCTCTCGTCGGCCAGGCGCTCGAGGGTCTCGAGGCCGTGCTCGTCGGTGAAGCGGCGCAGGGCGTCCGCGAGGCCGCTCACGCGCTCGCCCAAATCCGCCGTGAGCGCCCCGATGCGCGCGCGGAGCTCGTCGCGCTTGGCCTCGGCCTTGCCCGCGTCCCGCTCCCAGTCGTAGGAGCTCCGCAGGGTCGCGAGCTCGTCAAGGAGCGCGGTGAGCTCCGACTGGTCCTTGCGTCCGCCCGCGACCATCTCCTCGAAGCGCGCGGCGGCCCGCGTCGCCAGCGGCGGGGGCGCCGCGCCTCGCGGCGGCGGCGCCTCGGCCGCGAAGGCCGCGGCGGCGAAGGCTAGGAGGAGCGTCGCCCGGCCCACGTGGACTCCTCGTTGCGGACTCGCGGCAAGCCGGCCTTGAGCGGCAGCTCGAGGCGGGCAAGCACGCGCCCCCCCTCCCCGCGCACCGACATCGTCCCTCCGGTGCGCTCCAAGAGGCGCCGGGCCATCGCCAACCCCAAGCCGATGCCGCCGCGGGCGGACTTCGTCGTGAACAGCGGCTTGAAGAGCTCGGCCTCGGCGGCGGCGGGCAGCCCGCCGGCGTCGTCGGCGCACTCGAGGACCGCGTTCTCGCCGTCGAGCATCGCCGACACCGACAGGTGCCCGCCCCGGCCGGCGAGCACGAAGGCCTCCATCGAGTTCTCGAGCACCGCGGTCAGGGCGGCCGCGGCGGCGTCGCGGTCGCCGGAGAGGGCCGGGATGCGCGGGTCGACCCAGTGCCGGGCATGGAGGCCGGCCACCGGATAAGAGGCCGCGGCGCTGTCGACGCACTCGCGCACGAGCTCGGCCAAGGACCAGGCGGGGGCCTTCGAGGGGCGGCGCGTCGTGGTGTGCGCCTCCACGGCGTCGCTCATCCGCGAGAGCTTGCCCGTCATCTCGGCGATGGCCCGCGCCAGCTTGCCGGCCAGCTCGCGGTCGGGCGGGGCCGCGGTCTTCTCGAGGTGCTGGCTGACCGAGCTCATCGACACGAGGTAGTCGCGCAGCTGGAAGAGGGTCAGGCTCAAGAACTCGTGGAAGAACAGGCTCTTGGCGAGCGCGGTGCGCTCGTGCACCGCCGCCGCGCGCGAGCGCAGGGCCGCGCGCGCGAAGAGGGCCAGGCCCCAGGGGGCCGCGGCCAGGAACACCCCGCGGTAGGCCGCGTCGAGGCGCGGCGGCGGGGTCACGCCGTACCACGCGGCGAGCGCGCCGCCGCTCAGGGCCGCCGCCCATGCGGGCGGCAGGCGCACCGCCGCCATGAAGACGGGCACGAGCAGGGCCAAGAGGGCGTCGGGCTGGTACGTGCCCGTCCAAGAGGCCGCCCACCAGACGAGCGCCAGGTCGCCGGCGATGAGGGCGGCTTCGGCGACGCGCGGCGTCTCGCGGCGGCGGAAGGCCAGGGCCGCGTTGCCCGCGGCCCACAGCGCGGCGACGGCGCCCGGCAGCAGCAAGGACGCCAGCAGGCCCCGCTGGGTCAGCCCCCAGAGCCAGAGCACGAACAGCGCGATGTTGGCCGCCCGCAGCGCCGCTCCCGCGGCCGCGGCGGAGAGGTTCACGCGGCGAGGCAGGCGCGCTTGAGGAGGCGCCGCACCACGTCCAAGGGCAGGCCGATGACGTTGTCCCGGGGGCCTTCGATGGCCTCGATGAAGGGGTCGCGGACGTCCTGGATGGCGTAGGCGCCCGCCTTGTCGAGGTGCCGGCCCACGAAGCGTTCGAGGGCAGCGGGCGGCAGGCGCCGGGCCTTGACCTGGCTGACGGCCGCCTCCGAGAAAGCCAGGCGGGAGCCGCGGTGGACGAGCGCGACGCCGGTGTAGACCTTATGCCAGCGGCCGTTGAGGCTCTCGAGCATCGTCCGCCCGTCTATGCTGTCGGCGGGCTTGCCGAGGATGCGGCCCGCGGACACGACGACGGTGTCGGCGCCGAGCACCAGGGCGTTGGGATGGCGGCGTGCGACCGCGCGCGCCTTGCGCAGGGCCAACAGGAGCACCAGGCGCCGGGGGTCCTTCTCCCGCGAGGCCTCGGAGACGTCCGCCGGCACGATGCGGAAGGGGACGCGGAGCTCGCGCAGGAGCTTGCGGCGCTGGGGCGACGCGGAGGCCAGGACCAGGCCGCGGACGCAGGCCCGGCCGGCGGGGCTCTTGGTCAGTAGTCCCCCCACTTCTCGACGCGGAAGGCGTCGTCTTGGACGCCGGCGGCCTTGAGGCCGGGGCGCAGCGCGTCGATGAGCTTGCCGCCGCCGCACATGTAGACGGCGACGCCCGAGAGCTCGCCCACCGCCTCGCGGATGCGCTCGACGGTGACCGGCCCGCGCGGGCCGTCCCAGAACTGGCCTTCCTCCCAGAGCCCCTCGGGCTCCGTGACGGACAGGTGGACGCCGACGCCGCGCTCGGCGGCCTCCTCGAGCTCGCGGCGGAACAACAGGCGCCCGGGGGTGCGGTCGGAGTAGAAGAGGTCCAGCTTGTTCGGGAGCCCCTTCTCGAGGGCGTAGCGGACCATCGCGCGCAGGGGGGCGACGCCGGTGCCGGAGGAGACGAGGACCGCGTGGCGGTCTTCGTCGCGGAAGGTCCATTTGCCGACGGGGGCGCCGAGCTCGACAGACTCCCCGCCCGAGAGCCGGAACAGGGCCTCGGCCAGCGGGCCGCGGCGCTCGAAGAGGAACTCGACGGCGCCGGCGTCCTGGGGCGGGTTCGCGATGGAGTAGTGGCGCGGGGCGAGCTCCGAGCCGGGCAAGGTCACGGGGACGAACTGGCCGGGGCGCCAGGAGAAGGCGGCCGCTTCGGGGAGCTCCAAGCGGAGCAGGCGCGCGTCCTCCCCCTCGGTGGAAATCCGGCTGACGACCGCGGCGACCGTCCCGGGGCGGTCCATGGTCTCCGTCGTCATCCGCCGCGGCCCCGGCGGGGGTCCGGGCGGGCGTAGCGCGTGCGGGCGCCGACCCAGTCCAGATAGGGGGCGTGGCCGTCCTCGACGGTCGTCGCGAGGACCTCGGGGGTCTTGTAGGGGTGGTTCTTCTTGACGTGGTCGCAGACCTCGGCCATGAGGTCCGCGCGCGTCTTGACGATGAGGAGGAGCTCGGCGGAGCGCTCGAGCTTCCCTTCCCAGTAGTAGGTCGACGTGACCCCCGGGACGATGTTCACGCAGGCGGCCAGCTTGGCCTTGACCATGCCCTCGGCCAGCGCGTCGGCCGTCTTCTGGTCGGGGACCGTCACGAAAACGACGCTGTAGGGGGTCGCCATCGTCGCAATGGTATCAAGATTTAAACGCTTTCCGGAGGGCGGGGCCGTAGGGGGCCCGGAACACCCCCCGGTCGGTGACGAGTCCCGTGATGAGGCGGGCCGGGGTGACGTCGAAGGCGGGATGGCGGGCGCGGGCGCCGGCCGGGGCCAGGCGCAGGCCGCGCACTTCGAGCACCTCGGCCTCCGAGCGCTCCTCGATGACGATGTCCCCCCCGTGGGCGGTCTTCATGTCCACCGTGGAGGACGGGGCGACGACGTAGAAAGGGATGCCGTGGGCCTTCGCGAGGAGGGCCAGGCCGTAGGTGCCGATCTTGTTGGCGGCGTCGCCGTTGGCGGCTACGCGGTCGGCCCCGGTGAGCACGGCCGCGATGCGCTCGGTCTTCATGATGTGGGCGGCCATCCCGTCGGTGATGAGGCGCGAAGGGATCCCCGCCTGGGCCAGCTCCCACATCGTCAGGCGGGCCCCCTGCAGGTAAGGCCGGGTCTCGAGCGGATAGACGAGCTTGGCCCGCCCGAGCTCGTGGGCCCAGCGGATGACGCCCAAAGCGGTGCCGATGCCGGCGGTGGCCAAGGCGCCGGTGTTGCAGATGGTCATCAGGGCCCCGCCCTTGGGCAGGAGCTTCGCGCCGTGGCCCGCCATGCGCCGGTTGACCTCGACGTCCTCGCGGGTCACCGCGTCGGCTTCGGCCAAGAGCGAGCGGTAGAAGGTCCGGGAGCCGGAAGCGCGCAGGTCCTCGGCCTTCGCGCGCATCGCGCGCAGGGCCCAGAAGAGGTTGACGGCCGTCGGGCGCGAGGCGGCGAGCAGGCGTTCGGCGCGGTCGAGGCGCGCCCACAGGCGGCCGTCGCAGACGGCGGCTCCCTTGGCGGCCAGCGCGTAGCCGTAGGCGGCGGCGCAGCCGATGAGCGGGGCCCCGCGCAGGACCATGGCCCGGATGGCGTGCGCGACGGCCTCGGGGGTGGCGCAGCGGCGGTAGGCGACCTTGCCGGGCAGGGCCAGCTGGTCGAGGAAGTAGACGGCGTCGCCGCGGCGATAGAGCGGCGCGACCTTGTCCTTGAGGGCGCTGAGCTTGGGCATGGGGTATCTTAAGAATTACAGAGGCCGGGAGCGCTGCGCGCTCCCGGCCTCGGCGATCCTGAAACGGCCTTCCCTTACGGGATGGCCTCCATCACGCGCTTCAGGGACTCCTCCGTCTTGCCGGTGATCTCTACGGTCTTCTCGCGGCCTTTCGCGCCGCGGATGATGTTCACCGAACGGGCCTTCACCTCGAAGAACGCGGCCAGGTAGTCGCGAAGGGCCTCGTTGCCCTCCTCGTCCACTTCCGACGCGGTGACCTTCACGCGCAGGACACTGCCGATCCGGCTGACGACCTCGTTCTCCAGGGCGTTCGGGATGACTCGCACTTTTACGATCATTCACTCCCTCCCTTTCGTTGGTCCGGTCCGTCCCGCCTTACGACACGTCGTGTAAATCTCTACTTGAACAGGGCCGACCCGATGCGCACCAAGGTCGCCCCTTCTTCCGCCGCGGCCTCGAAGTCGCCGCTCATGCCCATCGACAGCCACGGCCCCGTCTCCCGCGTCGCCGGCCCCGGGAAGAGGCCGTCAAAAATCGTCTTGAGGCTCCGGAAGGCCGGCCTCGGGTCGCCCTCTTGGGGAGCGATGCCCATCAGCCCCGCCGCCCGCAAGTTCGGCAGCGTCTTGACCTTGGCCACCAGGGCTCCGGCCGCTTCGGACCCCACCCCGGACTGCGTCTCGCGGCCGGTCAGCTTCACCTGGACCAGGACGTCCAAGACCCGGTCCGTGCCTTCCAGGCGCCTCTGCAGGGTCTCGGCCAGCTCGGCCGAGTCCAGCCCGTCGACCGCGTCGAAGAGCTCCAGGGCGGCCTTCGCCTTGTTGCTCTGCAGGTGGCCGATGAAGCGCCAGCCCGCCCGGGACGTCTCGCCCAGGTCAGAGCGCCGGCGCTGGGCGTCCTGCACCCGGTTCTCGCCGAACCAGCGGCAGAGCCCCGAGGCGCGCAGCGCGCGGACGTCTTCTTCGGAAGCGTATTTGACCACCGCCATCGGCTCGGCGCTTTGAGGCGGGCGTCCGGCGCGCGCCAAGGCCGCGTCGAGGCGGTCGGTCAGGCTCTTCCAGCGTTCAAAGATCGGGTGCGACAGAATTGGGCCTTGTGGCACCGGAGATTCATTATATCACAGGTGCCCGTCGAAGAGCAAATCCGAGAAACATTTGGAGGCGTTGCGCAAGAGACCAAAGTCCTTTGTCGGGGCGATTTTTGCGTCCCCCCTGGTGCCAGGCGCTCGGAAGTTCGGAAGTTCAAAGAACACACAACGGCGGAATTTACGCGCCTCGGGCGCGTGGCTTCGAGGATTCCTCGTACGGGAATCCTCGAAGCGGGAACCCTCTGCGAGGCAAGGTCGGGCATTTGCTCCGCCTTGAACGGCGCGCGTCATTGGACGGAAGGCCCGAACTATCCCTAGGGATAGTTGCCGACAATTTCCTGATCCGAGACATCGTCGTTCAAGGAGAGGAGGTTCGAGGATTGCGCGTCGGTGCGCAATCCTCGAACCCACGCGCACGTCGGCGCGTAAAAAGAAAGACCCCCGGGGGAAACCCCCGGGGGCCTTCTGGAGACGTGGGGCCGCGAGCGGCCCCGCGGCTCTTAGTACATGTCCCCGCCGCCGTGGTTGTGGCCGCCGGCCGGAGCCTGCTTCTTCTCCGGGATGTCGGCGATCAGCACCGAGGTGGTCAGGACGGTCCCCGCGATGGAGGCCGCGTTCTCGAGCGCCGTGCGCGTGACCTTGACGGGGTCCACGATCCCGGCCTTCACCAGGTTCGTGTACTCGCCGGTCTCCGCGTCGAGGCCCGTGCCGTTGCCGGCCTTGCGGACCATGTCGACGACGACGGACGCTTCCATGCCGCAGTTCTCGGCGAGCTGGCGCAGGGGCGCCTCGAGGGCCTTGCGGACGATCTTGATGCCCGTGGCCTCGTCCTCGGAGTCGGCCTTGATGCCGTCGACGGCCTTCTGGGCCATCAGGAGCGCCACGCCGCCGCCCGGGATCAGGCCTTCCTCGACGCCGGCCTTGGTCGCGTTGCGCGCGTCCTCGACCTTCGCCTTCTTGGCCTTCATCTCGGTCTCGGTGGCCGCGCCGACGTTGATGACCGCGACGCCGCCGGAGAGCTTCGCGAGCCGCTCCTCGAGCTTCTCCTTGTCGTAGTCGGACGTGGTGTCCTTGATCTGCGTGCGGATGTTGTCCGCGCGCTTGGTGATCTCGGTCTTCTTGCCCGCGCCGCCGACGATGGTGGTGTTCTCCTTGTCGATCTTGATGGTCTTGGCCTTGCCCAGCATGTCGAGGCCGGCCTTCTCGAGCTTAAGGCCGAGCTCTTCGCTGATGACCTTGCCGTCGGTCAGCGTCGCGATGTCCTGGAGCAGGTCCTTGCGGCGGTCGCCGAAGCCGGGGGCCTTCACGGCGGCCACCTTGAGCGTCCCGCGCAGCTTGTTCACGACCAAGGTCGCCAGGGCCTCGCCCTCGACGTCCTCGGCGATGATCAGGAACGGCTTGCCGGTCTGCGCGACTTTCTCGAGGAGAGGCAGAATGTCGTTCATCGCGGAGATCTTCTTGTCCGTGATGATGACGAGCGCGTCGTCCAAGACCGCTTCCATCCGCTCCGGGTCCGTGACGAAGTACGGGGAGAGGTAGCCGCGGTCGAACTGCATGCCCTCGACGACCTCGAGGTTCGTCTCGGCGGTCTTGCCTTCCTCGACCGTGATGACGCCCTCGTGGCCGACCTTCTCCAAGGCGTCGGCGATCATCTTGCCGATGGTCTTGTCGTTGGAGGCGATGGTCGCGATCTGCGCCTTGTCCTCCCAGGTCTTCACGGGCTTGTGGTTCTTCTTGAGCTCCTCGACCACGACCTTCACGGCCTTCTCGATGCCGCGCTTGAGAGCGTGGCCGGAGGCGCCGGCGGTCAGGTTGCGGATGCCCTCGTTGAGCATCGACTGGGCCAGGATGGTGGCCGTGGTGGTGCCGTCGCCGGCGATGTCGTTGGTCTTGGACGAGACCTCCTTCACCAGCTGGGCGCCCATGTTCTCGAGCCCGTCCTCGAGCTCGATCTCCTTGGCGATGGTCACGCCGTCGTCGATGACGGTCGGGGACCCGAACTTCTTCTCGAGGATGACGGCCCGGCCGCGGGGGCCGAGGGTGCCGCGGACCGCGTCCGCCAGCTTGTTGACTCCGTCCTGGAGCTTCTTGCGCGCGTCGACGTCATAAACGATTTGCTTAGCCATGTGTTTGTCTCTCCTTTATAGATGGGTGATTACGACAGGATGCCCAGGATGTCTTCCTGGTGCATGATCAGGCATTCCTGGTCGTCGATCTTGAGCTCGGTGCCGGAGTACTTCCCGTAGAGGACCCGGTCGCCCGCCTTCACGTCCATGGGGAGCACCTTGCCGTCCTCGGTCACCTTGCCCTTGCCGACCGCGATGACCTTGCCCTCCTGGGGCTTCTCCTTCGCGGTGTCGGGGATGATGATTCCGCCCTTCTTCTGTTCCTTCTGCTCGATGGGCTGCAGCAGCACGCGGTCGCCCAGCGGCTGGATCTTGACTTTGGTGAGGGTCGCTTCGGCCATGTTGTAGTTTTCCTCCGAATTGTCGGTGGGAGCTCGGCGTGCTTTGGCACTCGGCCCCCTCGAGTGCCAGAATAGCAAAGGGAACCATAATTGTCAATCGCCGGGGGCGACTGCCAATTAAGCGGGGTCTACTCGGCGGGATCGGAGGGCTTGGAGAAGCGCTTCTTGAGGCGGGAGAGGAACCCGCCGAGCTTCACCTGCCAGGGCGGCGGCAGCGGCGTGACTTCCCCCTCGGGCGGCATGCCGCGGGACGGCGGCGGCGCCTGGTCGAGGCTGTAGGGCGGAGGGGTCGGGTGTCGGTCGGGAGCCGGGGCCGGCTCTTGGGGACTGGTCTCCGCGAGCGCGACGAGTTCGGGGTCGGGGACGACCGGGTCCAGGATGGGCTCGGCCTCGGGCGGCGCGACCGCCTCCGGAGCGGGCTCCGCGACGACGGGGGACGGCGGCGCGGGCGGAGGGGCGGCGGGCTCCGGCGTCGGGCGTTCGACCGGGACGCTGCGGGAGATCCCCGCGACCGCGCCCGGCAGAAGGTCGCCCAAGGTCTCTTCGAGGCGGCGGATGACCCCGAACGCTTTGGCCAGCGACGCCTCCTTCTCGGAGAGGCGCTTCGAGACCTGCGAGAGGTGCTTCTCGCGCTCGGCGGACTCCGCCTTCGCCTCCTCGAGGTGGCGGCGGATGCCGAGCAGGTCGGCGTTGGCCTTTGAGAGGTCGGCGTCGAGGCGCTCGGCCCCGG
>SCTT01000367.1 GCA_004322435.1 bacterium | reverse complement strand
CCCGGCGCAGGGCCTCGAGCATGTACCGCGGGTCGTCGTCTTCGGCGGCCGCGTCCAGATAACCCGCGGCGTTGACGGGGTCGGAGAGGAACTTGAGGAGCCATGATTCATGCGAGACCGTCGTCATTTCGGGCCGCCCCGGCGATGCCGCCACAGCGCCCGTGCGCGCCGCACGTCGCCGGACTGGTCGGATTTCTCGCCGCCGGATATCAACAGGACCATGGAGGGACCTTCGATGCCGTAGTAGACGCGGTACCCCGGCCCCAGGCGAATCTTGAGTTCCCATACCCCGCCTCCGACCGAACGAGAGTCTCCGAAGTTCCCGTGCGCGAGCCGGTCCAGCCGTTTGACGACCGCCTTGACCGCCCGCCCGTCGCGCAGGCCCGTCATCCAATCCGCGAACAGGTCGCGCCCTCCGGCGACGAGGTGCCGCAGCGTCCACGGCCCGGAAATCACCGCCGGTCCCCTTGAGTGTAGTCTAAAAGAGACAGTCGGTCAAGAGCGGGAGCGCGGGCGGGGAAACCCATGTTCAGCCCCCTCTTTGGAACTTCGCCAGCTCGGTGTTCGGGTTCTCGGCGCCGGGGACGCCGACCGTCGTCTTCACGCGCCCGACCTGCGGGCAGTAGTAGTCGTAGACCCAGGAGTCGAAGCCTTTGACCTGGGAGCGCACCTTGAGGCAGCCCGTGTACGCGCCGCCCTTGACCTTGACCTTCGCGTCGTCGGACTCGACGGTGTAGACGACGGGGCCCTGCGGCTTCTCGGCGTCCCAGGAGCGGCCTTTGACGTAGGGCCAGCGGAGGATGGGGGACTTCACGCCGTCCTCGAACTCCCACACGGTCCAGCCGGAGACCTCGTAGCGGCGGCGGTAGTCGCGGAAGGCCTCGGCGCCGGCGTAGAACTTGCCGGTGACGAGGCCGGCCGTGGTGCCCGTCGCGTTGATGACGGCGGTCTCCAGCCGCATGTTGGCGCCGCCGCTTAAAGTATCGACGTAGGTCCACTTCGCGCCCTTCATGATGGGGAAGTAGTCGGGGCAGGTCATGAGCGCCTGGCGGGCGGGCTCGGCCCAGGGGCCGCTCGAGCGCGCGGCGGTCTCGAAGCGGTCCGTGGCCTCGGGGCAGCGGCCCAGGGCTTCCGAGTACAGCTTGCCGGAACGGAAGGAGGCCTCCGGGACCCGCGGGTCCTTCGGGTGCTTGGCCAGGAACTTGTCGTACTCGGCGATGGCGCGCACGGCCTCGCCGGCGTCTTCCAAGTGCCGCGCCTGCTTGAAGTCGAGGTCCGCGCCGCAGCCGGCGGCGAACAGCGCGAGGAGGAGGACGCTACGCATCGAGGAGCCCCCGCTCGCGGAAGCTGAAGAAGCCGCGCGAGGCGACGACGAGGTGGTCGAGCACCGGCAGGCCCAGGATGCGGCCCGCCTCGCACAGGCGCCGCGTCGTCTCGCGGTCCTCCCGGGAGGGCGTGGGGTCGCCGGAGGGGTGGTTGTGGGCCACGATGAGGGCCGCGGCGGGGCGCTCCAGGGCGGGCGCGAAGACCTCGCGCGGGTGCACGAGGCTCGCGGTCAAGGTGCCGACCGACACGGTCTCGCGGTAGAGCGGGCGGTGGCAGGCGTCGAGATAGAGCGCGACGAAGTGCTCCTTGCGGTGGCGCGCGATGTCGCCCAGCTCGCGCAGCGCGGCGCGGGGGGAGTCGATGGGCTCGGGCGGCGCGTCGGCGCTCGACCAGAGCTCCGCGAGCTCCAAGGCCGCCGAGAGGCGCGCCGCGCGGGCGGCGGAGGCGTCGCCCACCCGGGAGACGAGCTCGGCCTCGGAGGCGTGCGTCATTTCGCCCCCGGCGGCACGGACGCCGCGACGCGGCGCAGGTCTTCCAAGGCCAAGCGGCCCACCAGCACGAAGCGGCCGTCGGCGGACCACTCCAAGGAGCGGCCGTCGGCGTTGAGGGTCAGGAGCGCGTCCGTCGTCCCGACCTTCTCGGGACGCGGCGCGCCCCCGGGAGCGGCCTTGAACTTGACGCGGGAGGGCGCCTGGAAGAGCGAGAGCGCGTCCACGCCGTCCGACCAGCGGTAATGGAGGATGGTCGCGCCGCG
>SCTT01000366.1 GCA_004322435.1 bacterium | reverse complement strand
CGATCTCATGATGCTGCCGTTGCCGATCTTGTCGATGATCTCGTCGCGGTAGCGGTAGTCGACGGCGGGACAGCCCCAGGAGTTGCCGACCCGGCCGTTGCGGCGCGCGAAGTCGTCCGAGACGTAGTCGGCGCCGTGGAGCACCACCGAGCGCGCCTCGGCGCTGTCGTTCGAGCCTTCGAGGCCCTCGAGCTTGAGGCTCCGGCCGTGCTTGCCGTCGTATTCGGAGCCCGTCATGTAGAGGCCCAAAGAGGTCTGGTGGCTCCGGTTGCGGTCGGAGAAGCGCTCGGCCATGTCCCCCGTGCCGGAACCCGCCCCGTGCGCGACCAGGTACTTGTCCACGTGGCCGTTCTGCAGGTTGATGACGTACATGCGCTTCTCGTCGGAGGGCTTGTCCATGTCGATGATGGTCACGTAGCGCATGTTGTGGGCGGGGTTCTTCTTGAGGTAGTTGAAGACCTTGCGGACGGCCGCCTGGGGGATCTCGGGATGGCTCTCGGCCAAGGTGTCGGCCAGGAAGTCGACGCCGCGGGTAGAGGCGCCGCCGTAGGCGTCCCCCACCGGGCGGCCCTCACCCACCGTGGGGACGTTGTCCGGGAGGTTCTTCAAGTTGAACTGTCCGAAGCCCTCGCCCTGGAACAAAGAGGCCTCCGCCGTGCCGGCCGCGAGGAGGAAGGTCGCCGCGAGGAAGGTGGAGGTCCCGGTCATGCCAGGACTATTGCGCCTGAAGGGCCTATCCTCCAGGAGCCGGAGGCCTAGGACCTATCTAGGCCCTAGGACCCAGAAGCGGTTTAGTTCCGAAACGTGCCTGACCCTTTGGTTCTCTAGGGCAGGAGGGGGGGGCGGCCGAAGAGGTGGTAGCGGCGGAACGGGCCCGCGTGGGCGAAGGTCCCGTCGGGGCCCATCATCGAGAAGTCGCCCGCGCCGTAGTACGGGTAGCCGCCGCCGTAGTTGCCCGACGAGCTCGAAGAGCCTGGGACGTAGAGGTCCGGCAGGTCGCCGAGCGGGCCTTCGGGCAGGGGCTCGACGTCCGCCTCCCGGCCCATCCCGCCCAGGCGCTGCTGCTCCAGGCCCACGGCGAAAAAGGCCGCGGCGACGATCATCGGGTCCTTCGACGTCATCATCTGCTGGAGCTTGGAGAGGCCGGGGCGCCCGTCCTCTCCCGCGGGGCCGGGCTGGGCGTAGCGCGAGAAGAGCCCGTTGCGGACCATGACCTTGGCCCAGGTGATGGGCAGCTCGAAGAAGGGCTGCTCGTACTCCGAGGAGATGCCGCCGGCGTTCTTCTTCATCGCCTCCTCGAGGTCGGCCAGGAGCTCGGGCCCGCCCACCTTCTGGGCGGTGTAGAGGTAGGCCATCAGCACGGGCCACTTGCCGTCGTAGGACGTGAAGGTGTGCTTCTCGAGGAACTCGTGGAGGAACCGGTCGAGATTGCGGCCGAGGTGCAGGCCGGCCGCCAGCAGGGAGTAGGCCTCGGCGGCGTGGTAGTGGGTCACGCGGTCCGAGTTGAGGGTCCCGTTTAAGACCTCCTTCATCAGCGCCAGGTCGCGCTCCGGGCGGCCGAGGCCGCGGCCCACGAGCTTGAGGATGAGGAGCTTCTTCTTGGTGCTGAGGTTCTTGAACGGGGAGGCCGAGAGCTTCCCGTCGGCGCCGACCTGCGGCGGCCAGTGGGCCTCGAAGAAGGCGCGCAGGCCTTCGGGGTTCGTGCGCTCCATCAGCTCGATATAGGCGTCGGGGTTGACCTCGGAGAAGTCGTCCTTCTCGACGACCGCCGCGACGTCCTCGGCCGTGCCGGCCTTGCCCAGGGCGCCCTGCGCGGCCTCCTTGAGCTGGGTCTGGCCGTAGCCGACCTCTTTGGCAGCCGCGTAGACGGCGCGGGCGTGCTCGGGGCCGGAGCGGGACATCAAGGTCCCGACGGCGTCGATCAGGGCCATCTTGGCCGGGATGTGGAAGTGGCTCGAGGAGGTGTAAAGCTTTAAGATGCGCTCGAGGACGGCGAGGTCGGCGGGCGTGCCGTAGCGCTTCATGACGAGCGCCGCGGCCATGAGGAGCGGCCAGGAGTCGGTGAGGCGGTTGCCGGTCGAGTCCTTGTCGGCCCAGCCCTTCTCGACGATCCAGGCGCGGGCGGCGGGCAGGTCGGCGGCGGTCGCCAGCATGCCGTATCCGTTGGCGGCCGCGACCATGACGTTCGGGTTGTCCTTCTGCTTGTCGGAGCGCAGGACCGAGAGGAACAGGCCCTTGGTCTTGGCGCGCTCGCGGACCTGGTGGGGGGTGAGAGCCGGCTCCGAGGGAGCCGCCGACGCCGCCCCCTCTACTGGAAGAGACCCCCTCGGCGCTAGTGCGCCGG